>DORI01000003.1:0-3035 GCA_003512365.1 Crocinitomicaceae bacterium
AAAATGAAATCCTCTAGGTGCAAATCCTTCGTTATAAAACATTTTATGTGCTTTGTAGTTAGTGGTATATGAATCCAAAGACAACATCGTGCACTTTTGTTCTACTGCTTTTCTATTTAAAAAATCAACTAACAACTTCCCTACTCCTTGACTTCGGTGATTTTGACAAACAACAATATTGTCTAACTCCAAATATTTTCCGCACCACAATTTATTTCCAATCCAAAAGCCGCTGATGCCGAGGCATTCTTCTCCGGAAAAAACACCTACTTGACCATAATTATGTTGGAGCATAAAACTTAATTCTTCCTTATATGATGATAAGGTAAGCGAGGGATACAATTCATTTAGAACATGTAAATATTTAAGCATTTCATCTATTCCATCTAATTCTCTAACTATTAATGTATCCATATGCAAGATAATTGAACGTAAAAATAGCATATCTATCAAGAATAAAGTTCAATCCACACAGTAAATCTTTTAAGAATTGATCTATTAACCTTAACTTCGCCGACAATGAAATTGATCAAACGATTTCTGGCAAAAATACTACCTGTATGGCTTTATCTTCGAACCATGCACCGCGGATTTTACCTGCTCTATTCATTGGGGATGTTAAAAAAAGATGCCAAATTCAAGTACCATTATGCTGTAAAAAACTGGATACAAAAAACAGATTACGTTGTGGATATTGGTGCCAATTTGGGTTATTTTGCTAAAACATTTTCAAAACTTGCGCACGAAGGAAAGGTAATTTGTATAGAGCCGATCCCCATGTTTTATCAAACTTTGACCCATTTCTTAGGTTCTAAAAAAAATGTTGAAATCCACAACATTGCGCTTGGAAATGAAAATGGTTCTGTTACGATGGCCTTACCCGAAACCGATGGTTTTATTCGAACGGGATTGCCTCATGTAATTAAAGATACGAATATTGACCCAAAAACAAAAACCCAGCAAGTTCGCGTTTTGAAAGCTCATGAATTTCTTTTTTCATTGCCGAAAATAGATTATATCAAATGCGACATTGAGGGATATGAAGCCGTTGTTTTTGAAGATTTAAAGGAAACTTTAGCAAAATTTCGACCGATTGTCCAGTTAGAGATTGCCCAGGAAAACAGAACAAAACTGCTTCAACTATTTTCGGAACTCAATTACCAACAGTTTGGACTGGTTAATTTTCAATTAACCGCTGAAAATGGTGCGCAACAAGAAGAAGGAGATTTTTTATTTATTCCACTTGAAAAGAGTGCTGCTTTTATTGCTGGAAATAAGCCATGAAAATCCTACAAATATGTAATAAAGCACCCTATCCACCAAACGATGGTAGCAGTATTGCAATTTATAATATGTCTTTAGGTTTAATATCTCAAAATATTGATTTACATATATTTACATTAAACACAAAAAAACACTATAAAGCAATTGATTTAATTCCTGAGTCTTTTCGAAAAAGTACGAATTATCAGGCATTTGACATTGATACAAACCCAACTTTTTGGGGAGCACTACAAACTTTATTTACAAAGAAAAGTTACTTTATATCTCGTTTTCATCATGTCGATTTTGAGAAAAAATTGAGTGCTGTTTTACGTGAAGAAAAGTTTGATATCGTTCAGTTAGAGGGTCTATTTATGTGTTCTTACATTCCTTTAATTAAAAAGATTTGTAGAGCTAAAATTGTATTGCGAGCGCACAACGTTGAGCATTTGATTTGGGAAAGACATATTCAACAAACAGGGTCATTTTTAAAGAAAATGTATCTTAAGTTAGAAAGTAAAAAATTGAAAAAAATTGAACTTGAGGCATTTTCCACGGTAGATGCTATCGTACCGATCACAACTAAAGATTCATTTTTTATCAAACAGTATTGCCAGACCCCCTCTCATACAGCGCTCACGGGAACAAATATTTCAAATTACGACCTGAATAAATCATCTGATTTTAACAACTTGTCGCTTTTTCATTTTGGTTCAATGGATTGGATTCCAAATCAAGAGGCAGTAGATTGGTTTCTCTCTAAATGTTGGGAAAACATTAAACGAGAAGTGCCGAATGTTAAATTTATTATTGCAGGAAGAAACATCCCGAATCGCTATAAACAGCTATCCGATACATCACTTGTTATCGAGGAAAATGTTACAAATTCGGCAGATGTGTATCAAAAATACAACATTATGGTTGTACCTGTGCTTTCCGGCAGTGGGCTTCGCATAAAGATTGTTGAGGGACTTTGTTTTGGAAAAGCTATTGTTTCAACGAAAATTGGTGCTGAAGGAATTGATTGCGTCCCAGGTAAGGACATTATTCTTGCAAAAAATGAAGATGAATTCTCAAAAGAAGTAATCAAATTACTTAAGGATGCTAATCAGCGCGAATTACTAGAGCAAAATGCAAGAAATTTTGCAATCCATCACCTAAACAATGAACCAATTGCAGAGAAATTAGTAGCTTTCTACAAGAATTTAATTTCGTAAGAATAATGGAAGTTGCTTGGATATTAATAATTACCTCAGTACTTCTCATTCTGTACACCTATTTATTTTATCCTTGGTTGCTACAAATCCTACCTAAAAAAGAGCAGACTTGGGCCTCGACAAACTACCCCTATTCAATTGCCGTGCTTATTGCGGCATACAATGAAGAATCTGTCGTTCAAGCAAAATTAACGAGCGTTTTGAACCATATTCCTGAAAATGTTAAACTTGACATATTTGTTGGCTCCGATGCTTCCACTGATAGAACTGATGACATCGTTAAAGCATTGCAAGAAATCTATCCGAATGTTTTTTTGGAACGATTCGCGGGTAGAACGGGAAAAGCGTCCATCATCAATGCGCTTGCGAAAAATAAAAAACACGATATTTTTATCTTAACGGATGCCAATGTTTTGTTTACCGAAAGTACGATCAGCGAATTACTAATTCCGTTTCAAGAATCTAAAATTTCAATTGTATGTGCCAATATCGTAAAAATACCAAAAGGAAAAAGCTCTTTTGAATACATTGAAAAATCCTATTTAGACAGAGAAA
>DORI01000003.1:3062-3283 GCA_003512365.1 Crocinitomicaceae bacterium
ATGGAAAGTGATCTGTGGAGAATTGTAATTGGAGCCGAAGGTGGATGTTATGCGATACGGAATACTTCATTTAGAGAAGTTCCTCGCAACTTTTTTATGGATGATTTTTTTATGACGATGCAGGTTTTGGAAAGAAAACAATCCGTAGTTTTCCAAGAAAAGGCCTTGTGCTACGAGGACATTCCCATTGCACCAGAAGAAGAATTTAAACGAAAAAAAAG
>DORI01000004.1 GCA_003512365.1 Crocinitomicaceae bacterium
CAGCACTTCCGGCTAATTTTAAATTGGCAAGCGAAACAAAAATTCTATTGCATCCAAGTTATATTAGAGAACTAGATTATGTTTCTGAAAAAGAAGAAGAATTGATTTCTATACTAGAACACCGAGATGAATGTGATCTCAAAGAACTCTCTTCATTAATAGGAATAAAATCCATACATGCGATGATCAAGCGCTTGATTGAGCGAAATATTGTCACTACGCACGAATCGATTCAAGACAGATACACTCCAAAAACAGTCACGTGTATCATGTTGTCAGATGAATTATTGGATGAAATTAAACTTAGTGAAGCCATTTCAATACTTGAACAAGATGCGCGAAGCGCAAAGCAAGTGGAACTATTGATACATTTGTTGAAGCTTAAAACAGATGAAGGGGGGCTAAATATGCCCGTTTCGAAGCAAAAAGTTCTAGAAATTGGAAGCGCCTCTGTGCTTTCTTCACTCGAAAAGAAAGGTTTTATTTACCAAGAACGCTTTCAAATTGATCGAATCCATTTAAATTCAGGTCAAAATAAAGAAATTCCATCATTAACAGAACCACAACAGGTTGCATTAGAAGAAATTCGCACTTATTTTGAACATCCAGGAAAAATTTGTCTGCTTCATGGCGTTACCGGATCAGGAAAAACAGAAATTTATGTGCAACTCATTCAAGAGTATCTTGATCAAGGAAAACAAGTACTCTTTTTACTTCCTGAAATTGCTCTTACTACTCAACTGATTACTAGACTTTCTGCGTATTTCGGGGAGCAAGTTGGAGTTTATCATTCGCGATTTAATCAAAACGAGCGAGTAGAAATCTGGAATAAAGTTTTTGAAAACAACTTAGATCAATACAGAATTATTTTAGGGGCACGCTCCTCTGTTTTTCTACCATTTCAAAATTTAGGACTTATTATCGTTGATGAGGAGCATGAAAGTTCGTTTAAACAATATGATCCTTCGCCGCGCTATAACGGAAGAGATGCCGCAATTGTGCTGGGAAAAATGCACAATTGCCAGGTCCTTTTAGGCTCAGCAACACCAGCAATGGAAAGCTATTACCACGCAACAGAAGGCAGGTATGGTTTTGTAAAATTATACGAACGTTACCAAGGTTTGAGCATGCCAGAGGTATTGATTGCCGACCTAAAACGTGAACGACGTCTTAAAAGCATGAATGGCCATATCAGTTCTTTTTTATTAGAAGAAATGAAGGAAGCCTTGGGACGAAGTGAGCAAATCATTCTTTTTCAAAACCGAAGAGGTTATACACCTCAATGGGCTTGTGAAGTTTGTTCCTGGACTCCGAAATGTACGAACTGTGATGTTTCATTAACCTATCACAAGCATGGAAATCACTTGAAATGTCATTACTGTAGCTTCGTAACCAATCCAATGGGTGCCTGCCCGGCTTGTGGAAGTAATCGACTTAAAATGATTGGTTTTGGAACTGAGAAAATTGAAGATGAACTGGCACTTCTCTTTCCAGATAAAACAATTAAACGATTAGACTTGGATACCACGCGCAGTAAAAATGCATATCAACTTTTGTTGAATGAATTCGAAGAGCGGAAAATTGACATTTTCGTTGGTACTCAAATGATAACCAAAGGTTTGGATTTTGATAATGTAGGATTAGTTGGTGTTCTCGATGCAGATATGTTATTGAATAGACCCGATTTTCGAGCATATGAGCGTAGCTATCAACTGATATCACAGGTGGCAGGTCGAGCAGGAAGAAAAGCGAAAAGAGGAAAAGTGATAATTCAAACGGGGGATCCAGACCATTGGGTTTTACAACATGTCATGCAACATGATTACCCATCATTCTACAAACACGAAAAAATAGAACGGGAGAATTATTTTTACCCTCCTTATTACAAGGTCATAAATATTACGCTAAAGCATTCACAAGAACCTCAACTTGAGGTATCTGCTTCAGAACTTGCTGAAACCATGCGTCAATATTTCAAAGAACGTGTGCTTGGTCCAGAATTTCCCATTATCAAAAGAATTCAGAATTTATACCTAAAAGAAATAAAACTCAAAATAGAACGAGGAGCACCGGAAAAAAAGGTAAAAGAAAAACTCCAAACGTTAATTCACCAATTTTACGAAAAACCAGTAAATAAAAGTGTCAAAATTGTAATTGATGTTGATCCTATGTAATAAAAAAAGGTCGCTATTCACGACCTCTAAAGATTCCAAACTGTTCAGCATGAGTGGTGTGGTGGATGCTGAACAAATTGAAAATTATCCTAGATAACTTTTAAGTGTTTTGTTTTTGGTAGTATGCTTTAGTCTTCTTATTGCTTTTTCCTTGATTTGTCGCACTCTTTCTCGTGTCAAATCAAACCTATCACCTATTTCCTCTAGAGACATTGGAGCCTTACCATCTAAGCCATAGAACATACTGATTACGTCACTTTCTCTTTGAGTTAAGGTAGTAAGTGAACTTTTAATATCTCTTCTTAAAGATTCTAAAACTAAATTACTATCCGGCGAAGGCAAAGAATCACCTGACATTACATCGTACATACTGGAAGATGATTCATCTCCTTCCACAAGTGGAGCATCCATGGAAACATGACGACCATTTTGGGACAATGATTGTTTTACTTCTTCGGTAGAACAATTTAAAAACTCAGCGAGTTCATCCGCCGAAGGAGGTCGCTCGAATTTCTGCTCTAACTCTGAATAGGCTCTATTAATTTTATTGATATTTCCTATTTTATTCAATGGTAATCTCACTATTCTTGCTTGTTCAGCCAAGGCCTGAAGGATTGATTGACGAATCCACCAAACGGCATAAGAAATAAATTTAAATCCTCGTGTTTCATCAAAACGTTCTGCCGCTTTAATTAATCCAACGTTTCCTTCGTTAATTAAATCAGGAAGGGCTAGACCTTGGTTTTGATATTGCTTCGAAACTGATACTACAAATCGTAAATTGGCCTTTGTTAGTCTTTCTAACGCTACCCTGTCACCTTGACGAATTCTTCGTGCCAATTCAACTTCTTCATCAGCTGTAATTAAATCAACTTTTCCGATATCTTGAAGATACTTGTTCAATGAATCGGTCTCACGATTCGTTACTTGTTTTGCAATTTTTAATTGTCTCATTTCTTGTTATTCGAGTTTCTAGATTTGCTTTAACGTAATGCAGCAGAAAAAGGTTGGGTTTTTAACTATTTTTTTTCACAATCGTTACAAACGAATGAGTAAACCCACTGATTCAATGAAAATTAAATAGAAATGATCGAATAAATAATTTGTTTACTTTTTCAAAAGTGCTATGACCTCCATTGACAAAGCATTTATATTCTGCCAATCATCCTCGGATATTCCGTATCCATAACGGTACAGTTGGGCTTGATAAAAGAAATCGTTAATTTTTTGATTAAGTTCCAGATTTGTTGATTTATCTATATAAGATTGCACCATTGATGCTGTTGAAACTTCTCGATAATCTATTTCTAATTTGATGCTTATTGACTTTGAAACTGCATTTTCTAAATATTGAACAGCATCACTTTTATCCCCCAAAGCAAAAGATTTCAAAGCCTTTTCTATGTCTGATTCCACCAAGGACCAGGGAGCTATAAAAGGTTTATTGTAATCTAATGAGGAGAACTTTTTCTTTCTGAATTTAGGTCTTCCAATGGCACCTATGAGAAAAGCAAATGCAACAATAGACGCCAAGGTTAACCATAATATTGGACTTTTGAAAGGAGAATCAGTTTCTGTTTCATTTGAAGCATTTTGAATTAGTGAGGTTTTAGACATTTCCTTCGGGTCTCCCTTACTTTCTTGATTTTTAGCCATAGAAACACCAGCTTCATTGAAAACGATTGGATCTGTTTGAAGGGTTTTATATTTTCCAATTGAAGGATCAAAATAGCTAAGTGTGATTGCGTCCCAATTTGAAGGTTTCTCCTCCACACATTTATAGGCATATTCGTACACCAACGACCCTTCAGCCCCAAATTCGGTGAAGGTATAGCGCGATGTTGGCTTAGGAGCAGCGTATTCTTGCCATCCTTTAGGAACATTAACCGAAGGTACCAAAGCATTTTGAATATTCCCTTTACCTTTCAGTTCAATTTTAAAGGTTAAAATATCCCCTTTTTTAATTGGTTTTGATTGTACATTAAATGCTAATTGTATATCCCCCACTATTCCAATAAAGTCTTTGGGTTTATTTGCAGGTAGAGGGATAACTTCAATTGAAGGCGAATTGGACCTTACACCTAAATAACCAAAATCTATTTCTAAGTTAATATCGAACGGCTTTATTTTATAGGTCCCTTTTTTATCAAAAAAAAGTACCTTTCGATCGAATGTGAAGGTATTCCATTCAAACCCTGCAATTTGTTCTTTAGAACTATTAATTTGTTCCGGATTTCCAAGTTCATAATTAGAGACACTTCCATCAATAGCATAAGCCTTATAGCGGTTTATGTTATCTGGGAACAATCTAGCCAAAACCTTTGCTTGTAATACTACTGATTCTCCTTCATATATTTTACTTTTGTTTGGTTCTACAACTCCAAATGCAGGTTTTTTCAACTCACGTTCACTATATGAGGATGACCCCCTACTTGGTATATTAGTAGGATTTTTTGTTACAACGACATTTATGGTATTGGATGTTACAGATTTCTTACCTGATTTGAGTGTTACCGGTCCCAGAACAAAGTTTCCCGGAGCATCAAAATAGCCATCTCTAATGTAGCTCATTTGAACTGTTAACCTACCAGAATGATCAAGTTGTTGCTGCATACTTGATTGTTCAGCAGTTCCATAATGAAAGGTTTTAGGCGTTTTAATATCTATAGAACCATTAATGTCAGATATCACCTTAAGTTCTACTCGCTCTCCAACTGAAATTTTAGTAGAATTTATTTCAAAACGAAGAGATTGTCCCCAACCAAATAAGGCTGAAAATAAAACTATTGAAACTATTAATATTCTTGCTACCATGGCTTTGAAATACGCCTTGATTTTCCTTTGGCGTTGTTTACTTTACTCTTGGTTTTCATTTCTTCTATCGCTAAATTCTCTAGCATTTTATCCACTTTTCTTTTCTCAATATCCTTATTGGATAATTCTTGACTTGTTTCCTGTGGCACAGGCTTTTCCTTACCCTGGCTTCCATCCTGTCTTTTCGATTTTGAATCTAATTGATTCTGATCTTTTTTATCTTCTTTCTTTTGCTGATCTTTATTGTTTGATTGATTTGGATCGTTTTTTTTGTCGTTATTTCTATCTTCCTTGTCCTTAGGTTTTTTTTGTTCATTTCTATTCTTTCGCATCGCCAAGGATAAATTATGCCTTGCCTCCGCATCATTCGGATTCTTTCTAAGAGCATCTCTGTAGGCGTTTATTGCATCTTGGAATTTTCCTTCGTTGTAAAATGTGTTTCCTACGTTATAATCAATATCGGCATCTGAAGTCTTTGTCTTTTTATCAGAATATGCATTCCGTGCTTCATTAAATTTTTTCAGTCGATATAAAGTTTGAGCCATTTCTTCAGCATAATTTCCTTTTCGACCCGATAAAGAATCTAGTTTTTGGTAATAAAAAAGTGCATCCTCGAAATCTTTATTAGCATAAGCTTCTTGCGCTTTATCCAATAGTTCAGATTTATTTTGAGCAAAAAAAGCTGAAGACAAAAACAAAAAGAATACTAAACTTACTTTTTCCATATTACAGGTAATAATAATAACGTGCAAAAAGCAATGAGTGCAGCATACACAAACCACTTGTAACGCATCGCTTCCACATCCACATCCAAAGTTCGAGAATTCTCTCTTTTCATGAGGTTAATTTGTGTTAATATCGCTTCAATATCCGGATATGCTTCCGAAGAAATAATAGCACTACCAGCTGTTGATGTGGCAAGTTGCTTTATCGATTCTAGGTCAAGTTTGGAAATCCACTCGTTTCCATTATCGTCTATTAGGTTTGTGGCATCGTTGTCTGTTGACCGCGAAGGTATTGGTCCACCTGAACTAGATCCTAGTCCAACTATACACGTTTTAATATCCTTTGATAGTATTTCCTTGTAAATATCGCTGTCCTGATTATCCGATTCGTGATTTTCTCCATCCGTAATCATCAATACTGACTTGTTAATGACGTTTGAACTGAACATTTCCTTGGCCTGTTGAAATGCTGCGGCAATGTCTGTCCCTTGCTGTTCAATAAGTTCGCTTTCAACATTGGAAACCACAGTTCTAATAAGTTGATAATCGCGAGTAAGTTCAATTTCACGAATTGCATTTCCTGCAAAAATACAGAGGCCTATTTGTTCTCCCGAAGATTTCGAAAGTAAAGAGCTAATAACACGTTTGGCAACATCTAAACGTGAGCTCCCCTCCATATCTTTAACATTCATCGATTTAGAAATATCAAGACAAATAATTAGCTCAAGATTTGATTTTGATGAAATGGCTTTTTCTTTTCCATAAATTGGCATTGCTGCTGCAATAACTAATGCGTACCAAACTAAACTCATGAGCAATAACTGTATGGTCATGTAGGAAGTAGAAATTCCCATTGTGTTTGCTCTCCCCCACTTCAACTGATTCGTTTTATAAATTGTCCAACCGAAAACAAGAGAAAAAGGAAGAAACAAGCCGAATAGCACAAGGTAACTTGGATGAACAAAATAACACCTTGGAGCTGCATCAAAACCACCAAAAAAATAAAAAAGTAGAAGCATAAAAATCCAAATCATCGCCTGTAAAGCAATAATTCTTAGATATATGTATTTCAAACTATTCATCCTCGGTTTCGTTGAAAGGTAAATAAGCCGAATTCCATTACAAATATCAACATCACCAAAAACAACAACCAATTTAGAAATGCATTTGGTGTGGTAGGTGGATCTATTTGACTCATCTTATCTGCCATTTTCTGTTTTTCCATCTGATCAATTCTTTCATAAATTTCTGATAAACTCGATTGATCAGTTGCCCTAAAATACATTCCCCCGGTTTGGGAGGCTATAGATTTAAGCGTACCTTCATCAATTTCTACCTCCTGATATTCATAATTCAATCCAAAAGGAGTAACTACCGGTGTTAATGCTTTTCCCATTGAACCAATACCGATAGTATAAACACAAATATTTTTACTTTTTGCTAGTTCTGCAGCGGCTAATGGACTCAATTGCCCCGCATTATTCATTCCGTCGGTTAGCAAAATAATGACCTTGGATTTAAGAGTATCATTTTTTAATTGGAGGACGGCTGTCCCGAGACCTGTGCCAATAGCAGTTCCTTGCTCCATTTCAAAGCCATTCACCTCTTGAATTTTTGACATTAACTGGACATAATCTCGTGTAGGTGGACACGCAGAATAAGCTTCTCCTGCGTATGCAACAAATCCAATTCTATCTCCTTCTCGTTGTTCAATAAACTCGTAAGCCACATTTTTTGCCGCTTGTAAACGGTTTGGGTTAAAATCTTTGGCTTGCATGGACAAAGACACATCAATCGCCAACATAATGTCAATTCCGAAAGCATAATTATCCGGATGAATTTGCATATCCTTCCATCGAAAAGGCTTTGCTAAAATGAATAAAAATAATGCAAACACACTCAATTTCAATAGTATGAGAATTCTTCTCACCCAAACAATCGATCTATTTTCTATTCTTTTTTGAAAAAAGGAAGGGACAGAAAATGGGAGATCTGCTTTTCTGTAAAATTCCTTTCGAAACAAAAGCCATCCAATAATAGGTAATAGGCACAATAACCAAAGAAAAGATGGTTCAAAATAACTATAACTCCAAGGGTTGATATTCCAATTACCCCACATTTTCATCATTTTTTTTCAGTGTATCGATAAGGGCAACACACGTCTCTAATTTTTCCTGAGCAAAAATATGACTCGAGGACGATGCGGCGAATTTTACCAAGTCAGCGCTGTTGAGTATTTCCTCAATTTCTTTTACTATTGAAGCATTCAATCCCATTGTTTTTAACAATACCGTCGTTTCGCTAGTGGTTTTATCCATCAGATTAACAAGAAATTCTTCCGTAATATGAGTTCTGAGAATCCATGATAACTTATCGTAATATTCCTTTTGATTTGTCTCCCAAGTTCTAGCATTCTTTAGTTTTTCCAATTCATTTAATGCTCGTTCCTTTGGTGTCTTCAACAAAGATTCACGTGATTTCCTTTTCCTTTTTATTAAAACCCAATAAAGTAAAGCACTTAAGAGACCTAAGCCTAAAAATAGATAAACCCAGTAAATCCAATTGTTTTTTTGTTCGTCGTTATTGGAATTTTTACTTGAGTCGATAAATTTCTCTCGAATGTCAATAATATCGTTAGAACCTTTAATCAATTCGGTAGATACATAAACCGTATCCGATGAAAATATGACTGTACTATCTCCAAGAGAATACTTGGTTTCTTTTAGTACAACCGTACCGGTATCCCAAGGAATAAGTGTCATTTCATATTTTTGCCATCCCTCTGAATCCTTTATTCGTTCTTCCTTTACCAATTCAACATAACAAGAATCCTTTGGATTTTCAAGGGAAAAGGCCGGAAACACTTTTGATGATTTCTCTTTCCATAGAAAAGTTCCGTTCAATTTCACACGATAGGTCAATTTAAAAGGAATTCCCACCTTTAGGGAATCTACATTAGTAAATACCTCAACCTCTTGAGAAAACAGAATGAACGGAAAAAAAAGAAACAGCAAAACTACTTTCATAATCTATTGATAGAGTGAATTTAACAGTTGATAGGCATTTTCATCTGTAAAAAGCTTTTTCCATTTTATCCCATTGTCAACAGATAGTTGATCCAACTGAATTGTTTGTTTGTCGAAAAAATCACGATAGAAAAAACGAGTCTTCTCAGAGGAAGTATTTACCCATGTCTTTCTTCCCGATTCAAAATTTTCAACTTGCACCCATCCAACATCAGGAAGAACTTCTTCCTCTTTATTCCTTACACAAAGGAAAAACAGCTTATGTCGAAAAACTACTCTTTTTACCTGATCAGAAATAGAAAGATTTGATAAAAAATCACTCGCAAAAAAAATAGTGGAACGCGGTAACTTTTCTTTAGAAAGCCACTCGAAAGGTACCTCCAAGCGGGTTCTTGTAATTCCAGGACGGTACGTCAGCAATTTATCTATTGTCGCATAAAAATGCATTCTACCTTTTGAAAATGGAAGGTATAGCTCAATTTTATCGGAAAAAATCAATAATCCAAAATGGTCATTTTGCTTCCAAGCCGTAAAGGCAATCATTGCTGCTACTTCAATTTGTTTATCCCATTTAGAAATACCATTTTCGGAGAACATATTCGACGTAGAGGAATCCAAAACAATCAAAAAATGTTGTTCTTTTTCTTCTTCAAAAATCTTAACATGAGGAACATTGTAACGCGCCGTAACATTCCAATCAATAGTTCGAACTTCGTCGCCAAAATGATATTCACGCACCTCTGAAAAGGACATTCCCGTTCCTTTAATTGTGGAACGCGCATTGCCGACATGCCGATTACTTGATCTAAATCGAGGTTTTAGGTTTAGAATTCGAAGTTTAGAAAAAAGAGTCTTTTTATCCATTTACGACCTTATGGAACTTCCACCACACTTACTAATCGTTCAATAATTTGTTTTGAAGTAATGCGTTCAGCGTCTGCCTCATATGATAATCCGATTCGGTGTTGCAAAACATCTACAGCCATTGCTCGGATGTCCTCAGGAATAACAAAGGAACGTCCCTTCAAAAATGCAAAAGCTTTTGCTGCAAGGGCTAAATTTATACTTCCTCTCGGAGAAGAACCATAGACCAACATTCCACCTTGATTATAGCGTTCAGGAGAGCGCGTGGCAGAAATTATATTCACGATATATTGTTCTATTTTTTCATCCAAGTATACTTTACGCACCAATTCGCGCATTCTGGAAATATCTTTGGTTGTCATGACTTTTGAAACTTTGTCGACACCTTCCGGTTGAATCGCTTGACGAATAATCATCTTCTCTTCTGATGGTAAAGGATAGGTTAAATTTATTTTTAACATAAACCGATCTATTTGAGCTTCTGGAAGAGGATATGTTCCTTCTTGTTCAATAGGATTTTGAGTCGCCAACACCAAAAATGGATCTGGTAGAGAAAAAGTTTCATCGCCAATCGTAATTTGGCGCTCTTGCATTGCTTCTAACAACGCACTTTGAACTTTTGCGGGTGCACGATTAATTTCGTCAGCCAAAACAAAAGACGCGAATATGGGTCCTTTTTTTACATCAAATACTTCTGATTTTTGTTTATAAATCATGGTTCCTGTTAAATCTGCAGGAAGCAAATCAGGTGTAAATTGAATTCTGCTAAACGATGCATCGATCGATTCAGATAAGGTTTTAATGGCTAGAGTTTTGGCCAATCCTGGCGTTCCTTCTAGTAAAACATGACCATTGGTGAGGAGGGCAATAATTAAACTATCTACCATTTTATCCTGACCTATAATGACGCGTGAAATTTCAGATTTTAATTTAGCTATTCCAATTAATTCCAGTTTAATTTCCTCCGAAAGTTGCCGCAAAGACTCCGCGGGATTTATTGATTGTTCTGACGTTTCCAACATATGTTTAAGGATTGACAACAAATTTCTTAATGTTTGGGCGCTAAAAGGTTGTTTTTGCTGTTAATTCTTGTTAATCTTGTGTTGTACAATACGATACATGGAAAGGAATTGCCAAGAATGTGGACATAAATTAAGAGGAAGAAAAGATCAGAAATTTTGTAGTGACTCTTGCAGAAATTCATTCAATAATAAAAAGAATGAGGACGCTAATGCCTCTGTAAGGCGTATCAATGCTATTTTGAGAAAAAACAGACGAATTCTTGCAGCAATGAACCCGAATGGGAAGATTACTGTCGATGGAATTTCTTTAGCCGAAATGGGTTTTAATTTTCATTATTTCACCAACATTTATAAGACTCAGAAAGGAGCTCAGTACTATTTCTGCTATGATTACGGTTATATTAAAATGGAAAATGACCAATACATGTTGGTTCAAAAGCAAGATTACGTAAAATAAAAAAGGCTACTTTTCAGCAGCCTTTCCAAGGGAGGAAGACGGGTCTCGAACCCGCGACNNTGAGCTACAACCTCCGTTTTAGTGGGTGCAAATATACAGTATTTTTAGTAAAATTAATAAGCTAACAAAAAAAACAGCCGATAGTTCGACTGCTTTTCTTGATCGGATAAAGGGAATTATAATGTTCCTCTTTTTTCTTGCTCGCGTTCGATAGATTCAAATAATGCTTTAAAATTACCAGCACCGAAGCCTTTCGCTCCCATTCGCTGAATAATTTCATAAAACAAAGTCGGTCTGTCTTCAACGGGTTTTGTAAATATTTGCAATAAGTAACCTTCTTCATCGGCGTCTACTAAAATCCCCAATGACATTAACTCACTAATATCTTCTTTCATAATACTCATATGTTCCCCAAGGCGCGCAGGAACTTCATCGTAATAAGCCTTTGGTGGCGCTGAAAGAAACTCTACACCACGTGAACGCAACTGCCTAACCGTGTCAATAATGTTATCCGTGGCTACGGCAATATGCTGTGCACCCGGGCCTTCATAAAAATCAAGGTATTCTTCAATTTGAGAGCGCTTCTTTCCTTCGGCAGGTTCGTTGATCGGAAATTTGATTCTTCCATTACCATTGGACATTACTTTAGACATAAGAGCTGAGTATTCCGTATGAATTTGTTTGTCGTCAAAAGACAAAAAGTTTACAAATCCCATTACATCTTCGTACCATTTTACCCAAGTATTCATTTCTCCCCACCCTACGTTACCAACCATATGGTCAATGAATTTCAACCCTGTAGCGGAAGGATTATAATCCGATTCCCACTTTTGAAAACCAGGCAGGAAAATTCCATTATAATTTTTTCTTTCCACGAACATGTGAATTGTTTCACCATAGGTATAAATTCCTGCCCTCACAACTTCCCCATTCTCGTCTTTTTCCACTGTAGGCTCCATGAATGATTTGGCTCCTCTAGAAGTTGTCTCTTCCCATGATTTTCTTGCATCATCAACCCATAAAGCAATTACTTTTACGCCATCACCGTGTTTTTTTACATGTTCTCCAATTGGCGATTGACTGTTCAAAGCAGTAGTTAATACCAAACGGATTTTATCTTGTTTTAGCACATAAGAAACCCTATCTCTCAATCCTGTTTCTAATCCGGCATATGCATGGGATTGAAATCCAAAGGCTGTTTTATAGTAATGTGCAGATTGCTTGGCATTCCCAACATAAAATTCTACATAATCTGTACCTAGCAACGGAAGAAAGTCCTCCGCTCCTTCAAATATTTTCTCTAATCCATATTCAACATTAGAGACTACTTTTTTATTTTGTTCTAGCGACATATTTAAAATTATTTAATGATTAGTGGATCCATGATTTCATATATGTTGGATCTTCAATTTGAATGGCTTGTTTCGTAAGCTTTAATGGTTTGAAGGTATCGACCATTACCGCTAATTCCAAGGTTTCCTTTTTTCCAATACTTCGTTCATAAGCCCCCGGATGAGGTCCGTGAGGTATTCCCGCAGGATGCAAGGTAATTTGTCCTTTCTCAATATGGTTTCTGCTCATAAAATCTCCATCAACATAATACAGAACTTCATCGGAATCAATATTACTATGGTTATAAGGAGCCGGAATCGAGTCTGGATGGTAGTCGTAAAGCCTTGGAACGAATGAGCAAATTACAAATGCGCTTGTTTCAAAAGTTTGATGAACTGGGGGAGGTTGATGTACGCGACCAGTAATCGGTTCAAAATCGTGAATTGAAAATGCATACGGATAATTGAACCCGTCCCAACCTACTACGTTAAAAGGATGATGCGCGTATACATAATCATACAGCACATCTTGTTTTTTTATTCGGATTAAAAATGAGCCTTCTTCATCTATCGTTTCTAATTTATGAGGTGGACGTATGTCGCGCTCACAATAAGGAGAATGCTCTAATAATTGCCCAAACCAATTTCGGTACCTCTTCGGTGTGTAAATCGGATGGAACGACTGGACGATAAAAAGTTTATTATCTTCCTCGTTAAAATGCAGCTGATAAATCATTCCTCTCGGGACAACTAAGTAATCTCCGTAAGAAAAATCGATTACTCCTAATTGAGTTTTGAGTTGACCAGATCCTCTGTGAATGAAGATTACCTCATCGGCATCTGCGTTTTTATAAAAGTAATCCGTCATTGATTTTTTAGGACTAGCTAATTCAATATAACAGTCACTATTAACCAAAACAGGCGTTCTACTTGCGATAAAATCATCTTTTGGTGTTACTTCGAATCCTTTCAACGAGCGCATTGTCATGTTCCTATCGAGGGCAATTTCTGGTGCGATATTCGTTTCTCCAAGAATTTCTTTCACCACCGTTGGTGGCTGGATATGGTATAAAAGTGAAGACATACCATCAAACCCTATCGTACCGAAAAGTTGCTCGTGGTATAGATTTCCATTTGGTTGACGGAAAACTGTATGTCGTTTATGAGGGATATTCCCCAACTTGTGATAAAAAGGCATATTTTTCTTAGATTTAAATGAACAATTAATTTTTTTCTAAAGATCTACTAAAAATCACTCAGGATTCCGTTTCAGCATTTGCTTTATTAATACGTTAAGATTCAACCAGTTCATTTGAGGCAAAATTAATGTATTCATTGTACTAATTTAAATGATTTTAATCAGTTTTTTTAATTTTATTCTCGATAAAGAAATGTAAAAGGAAGAAAAAGTACATTTGTATCAATCTATATATTATGTCGAACGTATTAGTTATTGGAGCCGGAGGTCAAATTGGAACAGAATTAGTGCTTGCTCTTCGCAAGAATCACGGTGAACAAAATGTAGTTGCTGCTGATATCAAAATCGAATGCCCACCCTTATTGACAGGTGGACCTTATGTTCAAATGGATGTTTTAAATAGAGATGCCGTTCGAAATTATATTATTTACAAAGGTTTTGATGAGGTTTATCTTTTGGCTGCTTTGTTGTCTGCAACTGCAGAAAAGAACCCTGATTTCGCATGGAAACTTAATATGGAAGGACTATTTACCATATTGGATTTAGCAAAAGAAGGTCACATAAAAAGAATTTTCTGGCCAAGTTCAATAGCCGTATTCGGACCAACGACTCCTGCAGATCAAACCCCTCAAACAACTGTGATGGAACCAACTACGGTTTATGGAATATCTAAACTGGCAGGTGAACGTTGGTGCGAATATTATCATTCAAAATTCGGCGTGGATGTTCGCAGTATTCGTTACCCGGGCTTGATTTCTTATAAATCACTACCAGGAGGAGGAACAACAGATTATGCAGTGGATATCTTTTACAAGGCAAAGGCAGTAAAATCCTTTACAAGTTTTTTGTCTGAGGACACAGCACTCCCCATGATGTTCATGGACGACGCGATACGAGCTACTATAGAGTTGATGAATGCACCAAGTGAGTCAATAAAAATTCGTTCAGCTTACAATTTAGGAGGAATTAGTTTTACACCAAAACAATTGGGTGAAGCCATAACGAAGGTAATTCCTGATTTTCAAATTTCTTATGCGCCTGACTTTAGGCAAGAAATAGCAGATTCATGGCCGAATTCTATTGATGATTCAGAAGCTAAAAAGGATTGGAATTGGAAACATCAATATGATTTAGAAGGATTAGTGAATATCATGTTAGCGAATGTTGACATAAATCTTTTGTAATTTTTTTATTTTCTATAAGTCTTACCGGATAAGGATTTTGTAGTATATCACTCATTTTTTTATTTTTTGTTTAATTTTTTTTTGTAATTGTTATACATTTTTTGTTTAACTTTGAAATGTTATTAATTAAACAAAATAGAAAGCCATGTCAACTCTAGAATTTAATGATGCGTTAATTAGAATTGAAGGTAACTTGCAATCATTTGCAATGAGCTTTACACGAAACCGGGAAGATGCACGTGATCTCACTCAAGAGACCATGCTGAAAGCTATCACGTACAGAAATTACTACACTCCGCAGACAAATTTCAAAGCTTGGGTTTTCACCATCATGCGCAATATTTTTATTAATCAATATAGAAGGAGGGTTAAATCAGGTACAATTTTCGACAATTCGAAAGATTTGTTTTTAATATCTAATTCAACTTCTCATGAGGAAACTCCATTAGAACTAATCTCAGTGAAAGATATTAAAAGAAAAATTAATGCGTTGAGCGATGAATACAAAGAACCTTTTGAAATGCACTTTGCAGGTTTCAAGTACAAGGAAATTGCTGATAAATTAAATATTCCAATTGGTACTGTGAAAAGCCGTATATTTATAGCGAGAAAAAGGCTGATGGATCAACTTCCTGACTATTCATTCTCAGCCAATTAATCCATGAAAAAAAAGGTAACTGTCTTGGGAGCAGGAATTTCCAGCCTCTCTGCCGCTTCATTTCTTGCGAAAAATAATTTTGACGTTACCATACTCGAAAAAAACGCAACGATTGGAGGGCGTGCTCGTCAATTTAAAGAACAAGGTTTTGTTTTTGACATGGGTCCAAGTTGGTATTGGATGCCTGACGTTTTTGAAAGATTTTACAACGAATTTGGATACACTACTTCTGATTTCTACGAATTAAAACGTTTAGATCCTTCCTACCGTGTCTATTGGCCGGATAAGTCGTATACAGATGTCCCTGCTTCCATGGAAGAATTGGAACAATGGTTTGAGTCACTGGAACCAGGAAGCGCTAAGAGTCTGAGAAAATTCTTAGCAGACGCAAAATACAAATATGACGTAGGAATCAATGATCTAGTTCATAAACCGAGTTTAAGTATATTAGAATTCGCAGACAGACGAGTCCTTTCAGGATTGTTCTCTATGCATCTTTTATCTTCCTTCTCATCTTACATTCGAAAATATTTTAAACACCCAAAAATTCTTTCCTTACTAGAATTTCCAGTGTTGTTTTTAGGCGCAATGCCTAATGAAACTCCGGCCTTATACTCACTGATGAATTATGCTGATATTTCACTTGGTACTTGGTATCCTATGGGTGGGATGTTTAAGTTTATTGAAGCTTTCGAAAGAATTGCTAAAGAACAAGGCGTTACCATTCTAACAGATAGCGAAGTGAAAGGCTTCAATTACCAAGGAAATAAGGCAATTAGCGCGAAAGTTAACGGAGTGGATTTTCCCTCTGACCTCTTCATTTCAGGAGCAGATTATCAGCACACAGACCGACAATTACTCAATGGAAATGCGAATTACTCTGAAGTATATTGGGATAAAAGAACAATGGCGCCGTCGAGCTTACTTTTCTATGTAGGTGTAAATAAAAAATTGCAAAATCTCCAACACCACAATTTATTCTTTGATGAATCGCTTGAAGAACATGGCAAAGAGATTTATAAAAACCCGAAGTGGCCGACAAATCCGTTGTTTTACCTGAGTGTTCCTTCTGTTACTGACCCTAGTGTTGCGCCAGAAGGAATGGATAATATGTTTTTCTTGATTCCAATAGCACCCGATTTAAAAGACGATGAAGACACTAGGAATAAATATTTTGATATTCTGGTTAAAAGACTTTACGAATTAACTGGAAACGATATTTCAAACAATATTGTTTACAAAAGGAGCTTTTGTATAAGTGATTTCAAGAAAGATTATCACGCTTTCAAAGGAAATGCATACGGCTTAGCAAATACACTTCGCCAAACAGCAATTTTAAAACCAAGATTAAAAAACAAACATCTGAAGAACTTTTTTTATACCGGACAATTAACCGTTCCTGGGCCTGGGGTTCCTCCTTCCATAATATCTGGAGAAGTTGTTGCAAAACACATAATTAAAAACACCAAAAACTAAAACATGAAACAGTTATTCGATGATGTCAGTCAAGAAATGAGTAAGCTAACGACAAAGCGTTACAGTACCTCATTTTCACTTGGAATTCGATTTCTACATCCCGATTTACACAAGCCAATCTACTCTATATATGGTTTTGTGCGTTTCGCGGATGAAATAGTAGATACGTTTCATGATTTCGATAAAGCCGCTCTTCTAAAAACATTTAAAGAAGATACGTACAAAGCAATAAATGAGGGAATATCATTAAACCCAATTTTAAATTCTTTTCAGTGGGTGGTTAACACCTATCAAATTCCACATGAATTGATTGACACCTTCTTAAATTCAATGGAAATGGATTTAAATAAAAGCGCTTATGACCAATCCAAATATGAAGAATACATTCTAGGTTCAGCGGAGGTTGTCGGATTAATGTGCCTCAAAGTTTTCGTTGAAGGAGACCAAGAAAATTACGAAGAACTGAAGCCATATGCAATGAAACTTGGTGCTGCATTTCAAAAGATAAATTTCCTTCGGGACCTAAAAGCTGATTACCAAGAACTTGGAAGAACATATTTCCCAGGCATTGACTTACAAGAATTTAATGCTACGGTAAAAAAAGAAATTGAAGCGGACATCGAATTAGATTTTCACCAAGGGTATTTAGGAATACTTAAATTACCCAAGAAAGCACGATTTGGCGTCTATATGGCATATAAATACTACTTCAAACTTTTCAAAAAAATAAAACGAACTCCTGCGAATACCATTTTAAATGAAAGAGTACGAATTCCCAATTACCGGAAAGTGAGAATTTTGTTAACTTCATACTTGAGACACAACCTANNCCTCGGGGTAATGGAAAAATTAGAAGCGCATCAGAAAGGACTTTTGCACAGAGCTTTTTCCGTTCTTATTTTTAATTCAAACAACGAGTTACTCTTACAAAGACGAGCATTTGGAAAATACCATTCTGAAGGCTTATGGACGAATACCTGTTGTAGTCATCCTTACCCAGGCGAAACAATATTAGCTGCAGGAAAAAGACGATTAAAAGAGGAAATGGGCATGGCAGTAGAACTCGATGAAGTCTTCCAATTTGTGTATAAAGCACCACTGGATAACGACCTTACTGAGTATGAGCTTGACCATGTACTTGTAGGTTATTCAGATGATACGCCGCATTTAAATTTAGAAGAAGTAAGTGCCTTCGCTTGGAAAAACCTAGAGGAAATTCGAACTGAAATTGCGGAGAATTCCACTCAATATACAGCTTGGTTTAAAATATTAATGACCGATCATTTCGATCAACTTAAAAGCATAGAAACTTATGAAAGTTTGTAGGAGAGCAACATTCAACAGTGCGCATCGCCTCTATCGAAAAGATTGGACAGATGATAAAAACAAAGCTGTTTTTGGCAAATGTAGTAATGAAAATTTCCATGGTCACAATTACACATTGGAAGTTTGGATCTCCGGTAATGTAAATCAGGAAACTGGGTACTTAATTGACTTAAAAATTGTCAAAGATTTAATTAAAGAAGAAATTAGCGATCGATTTGATCATAAAAACCTGAACCTCGATTGTGTGGAATTTAAAGATTTAAATCCCACTGCTGAAAATATCGCCATTGTATGCTGGAATTTACTTCGTTCGAAATTAGCATCGGAATATGGTCTGGTCGTAAAACTTTGGGAAACGGAAAATAACAGTGTAGAGTACGACGGTATTTAATCTAAATTCAGTTCTTTTAGTCGTTTTCGATAACCAGTGAATAATTTCGATTTCGTAACAAAACCTTCATATATTTCCCCATCTAATACAGGTAATATCCACGCTTCTGTTTCGTTAATTTGACTGCACACCCGAAATATGTCCTTTCATAAAGGCGTCTATGCGTCTAATTAACAGCATGAAACAAATTTACTAGAATTAATGGCCTCGTTTAAACAAAATCTACAAAACCTTGTTAAAATAACATGGAAAAAGCGCTTTTTTGGCACCGTCGCGATTTAAGAATTCACGACAATTCAGGGCTTTATAAAGCACTTTCAAGTGGTTATAAAATACAGCCCGTTTTTATTTTCGATACCTCAATTCTGGATAAACTTCCACGCGACGACAAACGAATAATCTTTATCCATAATGAACTTCAATTCATTAAAAAGCAATACCAAAAATTTAAAAGCGACCTACTCGTTTTAGTGGGTAACCCAACAGAAGTCATTCCTCAACTTATGGAAGAAGGCCAATTTTCTGCGTTGTACACCAACAGAGACTATGAACCTTATGCCAAGCAACGCGATTCACATATTTTTAATCACTTAGCGAAGGTTAATAAACCTTTTATCGGAACTAAAGACCATGTAATTTTTGAAAAAGAAGAGGTAATGAAGGATGACGGGAGTCCTTACACTGTTTTCACTCCCTACGCCAAAAAATGGAAAAGTAAGTTAAGCGCAGAAGCATTTGAATATGCCCCAAGTGAAAACCATTTGGATAATTTGTTGACCTGTGAGTCGCAACCATTGTTTTCGTTGGAAGAACTAGGTTTTAGTGAAACTAACGAAGGTATATTTCCGCAAAAAGAAATCACTCAAGATCTAATTAAGAACTACGCACAGCTTCGCGATATTCCTTCAGAAAATGGCACCTCACGTTTAAGTGTTCATTTACGTTTTGGAACAATAAGTATCCGTGAATTGGCAAAAAAAGCCATACAAACTAGTGACACGTATCTCAATGAATTGATTTGGCGAGATTTCTATCAAATGATTATTTACCACTTTCCAACATCAGTTACATCTGCCTTTAAACCCAAATACGATTTAGTAGAATGGGAAAATAATGAATATCACTTCCATGCTTGGTGTGAAGGGAAGACAGGTTATCCTCTGGTTGATGCAGGGATGCGCGAATTGAATGAAACAGGATTCATGCATAACCGAGTCCGCATGGTGGTCGCAAGTTTTTTAACAAAACACCTACTGATAGATTGGCGTTGGGGGGAAGCTTACTTTGCAGAGAAACTTTTGGATTTTGAATTAGCAAGTAATGTTGGTGGATGGCAATGGGCTGCGAGTTCAGGATGTGATGCTGCTCCTTATTTCAGGGTGTTCAATCCGTATTCACAGCAAGAAAAGTTCGATAAATCATTGAAATATATCAAAAAATGGTTGCCAGAATATGGAACTGACGATTATCCTGAACCAATAGTTGATCATACATTTGCACGAAACCGAGTGCTTGATCGTTACAAAAAAGCATTAACCACTTAAAATAATCGCATGCAAATCGGAGATAATTGTCCAACTTTTCAACTTTTAGATCAAAATGGACGCACCATACTTTCTGATGATTTCAAAGGAAAGAAAACCGTTATTTATTTTTATCCGAAGGACGACACTCCAGGTTGTACAAAAGAAGCCTGTGCATTCAGAGATAGTTACGAAGATTTCTTGGAATATGATTGTCAGGTAATTGGGATTTCCTCTGACACTGAAGAAAAACACCTACAATTCGCTCAAAAACATCGATTACCCTTTACTCTTCTTGCAGATTCCGATGGGAAGATTAGAAAATTATTTAATGTCCCCACATCGTTATTTGGCTTGTTACCTGGACGTGTTACTTACATTTTTGATGAAAATTCAACATTGATCGGTGTATTCAACTCTCAATTAAATCCATTGGGTCATGTAAAAGAAGCACTTAAAATGGTAAAGACTACGCAAAAAAAATAATGAGTACCTTCGTCTATCATTAGATATGTCTGAAATTCTTTCGGTACTTCATTTAGATAAAAAGTTTAGGCGCATTCATGCCGTTAAAGACATTTCCTTTACAGTCCAAAAAGGCAATGTATATGGAATTCTCGGTCCAAATGGCAGTGGAAAATCAACAACCTTAGGATTATTACTTGGAACCATAAATCCGAGTGGCGGAAAATGGGCGTGGTTCAATAAATCAGGAACAAGCGCTGAAACTTTGTTTCGAATCGGTGCTATTATCGAGCAACCAAATTTTTACAGTTATTTATCTGCCGAACAAAATCTTAAAATTGTAGCCAACATAAAAAAAATAGGATACGATCAAATAGATGAAAAACTCGCCTTAGTGGGATTGTTAGCTAGAAAAAAAGATCGATTTTCGACTTATTCGTTAGGCATGAAACAACGGCTTGCGATTGCCTCAGCGATGTTAGCGAATCCTGAAGTTTTAATTCTAGACGAACCAACGAACGGACTTGACCCTGAAGGAATTATTCAAATCAGGGAACTTATAAAAAAAATCGCACAAACGGGAACTACCATACTTCTTGCAAGCCACCTATTGGATGAGGTAGAAAAAGTTTGTTCACACGTAATCATTCTTAAGGAAGGAAAATCCTTGTTCTGTGGTCGCGTTGAAGAGTTGCTTTCTCCTTTTGGCGTAATGGAAATAGGCGCGCATGACCTCATTGGGTTAAGCTCTTGTTTCGTTGAATTCTCTGCTTTTGGAAATTACAAACAAGTGGGCAATGCCTTCGAAATCGAATTAAAAGAAGCCATAGATCCAGCGGATGTAAACGCATTTTTTATGAAAAAAGGAATTGTCTTGACGCATTTATTGAAGCGAAATCAAAAACTTGAACAACAATTTATTGATCTGACACGGCATGGGTAATTTTTTTCGATTGGTATACATTGAGTGGTTAAAGAACTCATCCTACAAACCCGTTATCGTTTTTGGTGTTATCTACTTCGTTATATTAATAGCCTTTGGGCTTATCTGTGCGCAAAGTATCCCTTTTTTCGGAATTGAAGTTGATTTAGTAGATCAAGGATTTTTGGAATTTCCACAGCTATGGAACTTTATGTTTTACATGGCTGGATTGAATAAGATTTTTTTAGGAATGATCATAATGTTTACAGTCACAAATGAATTTACGGAAAAACTCTTTAAACAAAATCTCATTGATGGACTGTCAAAACGTGAATACTTATTATCAAAAGTCTATACCATTCTTATTTTAAGTTTGGTATCGACACTCGTAGTGTATTTCACTGGTCTTTGGCTCGGGTATACTTATTCCACGGTGACTGACTTAGATTCGGTTAACAAAGAAATTTACTTTGCTTTCGGTTATTTTCTTAAACTCGTTAATTTTTTATTGTTCTTTTTACTCTTGAGTATTTTACTAAAACGCATTGTACTCGTCCTGTTAAGTTTTTTCGCGTTGTATGTGTTCGAAGTGATCTGCAGGGTAATAGAATTCAAGTTTTTTTCACCTAAAATTAATGATGTAAAACTTTACAACGATTATTTCCCATTGGCCAATATGCACAGATTAGTAGATTATCCATTCGAACGTATAAAGACGATTAGTCAACTAACCCAATCGGATTATGTATTCGCCATACCATGGGCTCATGTAGGGCTCTCGTTAATTTACTCGCTTGTTTTTCTTCTCTTGACTTATATTCTTCTGTTGAAAAAAGATTGGTAAACAAAAAAGGCCACCAAAGGTGACCTTAACTAAACGCATGTATAAAAACTAACTTTTGATAAATTGTAGTTCGGCAGTTAAATGAATCTCATCGCCAACAACAACCTTCCCTGCTTCTGTTACTGCATTCCATGTCAATCCAAATTCGCTTCTCTTGATTTTCCCTTCAACAGTTAATCCCGTTTTAGTTTGCCCATAAGGATCTTGAACGATTCCGGCATATTCCGCGTTTAACACAACAGGCAATGTCTTTCCTTTAATCGTCATGTTGCCATGAATTGCAAATTTATCTTCTGCGATTTTCTCAACAGAATTGGAAGTAAAATCTAAAGTTGGGTAATTAGCCGCATCAAAAAAGTCAGCTGAAATTAAATGCCCATCTCTATCTGAAACACCCGTTTGAATGCTATCAACTTTAGCCGAAAAAGAAAATGAGGGAGAAGTAAATTCTTCATCTTCTGATTCTAGTTCTAGTACTGGTGCTGATGCTGGTGCTGGTGNNTTCTACGGTCGCCGAAAAGTTAGGAAATGATCCGCGAACGTTAGAAATCATCATGTGACGCACCTTAAAACCGATTTCACTGTGCATGTTGTCAATATTCCATTTTGTTGTCATAATTTGTTTTTTTTACAAAAGTAAAGCTCAATCTTAATGCATTAGCTTGACATAGGT
>DORI01000101.1 GCA_003512365.1 Crocinitomicaceae bacterium
GACAGCCCCTTTGAGAGCCGTATATTTTGGGTTGCGCTTTGTGCATTGCTGTGGCCAATCATGGTGATCACCAGATTCCATAGCGCTTGGATACTTTACAAACGCAGAAAGCAAGCCAAGCAGGTCATTTTGCATTGAGCTTAAAATGGGGATCTCAACATTGGTATGTGTGAGGTGGCGATGAATTTATTTTTCAAAATTTAGTTGGTGATTTAAAAACCAATATGAATAAGTATTTCGGTTTGATTACTTTACATCATCATCAAACAACTTTGTTTCAATGTTACAAATGAGGTCAAGTAATCTCGGTGCAATGTTATTGATAACAAAATCTTGGTTACTTGAGGCTGATGAAACAGTGACATTCATTGCCATATAGTGCCCATTTATTTTATTTTTGAACGGTACGGCAACACCATATAAATTAGGTCTCCAATCACCAAAACTTGTACAAAATCCCGAATTTTGAATTTGCATAAAGGCCTGATCAACCTTTTCTCTAAATTTATGATATTCCTCAGGCGTTTCATCCATCAGTCGGTTCATAATCATTTCAAACTCAACTTTTGTATGTTTATATAAAAGTGCTTTGCCTATTGCCGTACTTAATAACGGTCGAACAGATCCAATATCGGGATGAGCATTATTTCTATAGCGGTTATAAGTAGTTTCAATATAAACAACTTGTAAACGATCCCGAATACCAATAGATACTGGACCCTTTGCAATTTTTGCTAAATCAATCATATCTTGTGCCGCAAATTCCCGAATTGTTAATTGACGCAAGAGGGGGTAGCTCAAGGTTAGAAGACTTGGACCAAGTGTATATTTTCCGGATGCACTAAGTCGTTGCAGAAAACCCAATGTAGTCAAAGTAAAAAGCAATCGCGAAATGGTTGGTTTTGATAAACCAAGTTTTTTGGATATATCAGTATTACCAAGAATAGGTTCGCTATTTGAGAAACACTTCAATACATCAAGGCCATTTCCCAAAGTGGATGAGTATTGAGGATTCAGTTCAAGTACTGATTTAGGCAATAACTCAAAATTTTCTTCTTGTTTGATGTGCATATTGTTCTCCCAGGGCAATTTTTAATGCTAATATCAAACTATACACATTAATGAAATTCAATTCAACTATTTGGAATTAAATAATGTCTCAACAAGTTCAAGGAAAAAGGGTGTTCCGATTTGCATTGATCGCCGATTCACACCTTAATCCAACTAATCAGGAAAACACCTCCCCATGGGAAACCAATCATCTGGCAAACCAACGAAATAAGGTGGTTGTAAAGGCTATTAACAAGATAGAGCCCGCATTTGCTATACATCTCGGGGATGTAGTTCACCCATTACCCTGCACAGATCAATACAAAGATGCTGCTAGCGCAGCAAAAAAAATCTTTGGAAAGTTGAAATGCAAAATGTACATAACACCTGGAAATCATGATGTTGGCGATAAATGCTTACGTGGAAATCCAGCAGCAACTATTAGCAATGAAAGTTGTGAGATATATAAATCACATTTTGGAGCGGAATGGCAAGAATTTGAATATGGCGGAATAAATTTTGTAATCGTTAATTCATGTCACTTTGGATCAAATTCAAAAAAAGAAAAACAACAATGGAAGTGGTTAGAAGATGTACTAAATAAAAATAAACGCACATTTTTATGTACTCACTATCCACCATACATCACTGATGAAAACGAAATTAACCATTACGACAATATTGATTCAGAGCCAAGAAAAAAGTTTTTGGATTTAGTTAAGAAAAATAAAATTGAAGCGATATTTTCTGGACATGTTCACACATTTTTTATCAATCAAATAGAAACCACACTGTCTTATGCATTACCATCTTCAACAAATTTCAGACAGGATTATGCCGAAATATTACGAGTAAATCCTGCTGAAGAATTTGGAAGAAACGATTTAGGAAAATTTGGATTTTTCATAATAGATGTTCATGAATTAGGACATCGCTGTCACTTTATAAGAACTAACGGAAGTATCGACATAAAAAATGCTGAATCAATCGCAGCTCAAATTAATGAAATTANNGAAATTAATTTAATTGAAAAGCATGATAACTTTGTATGTGATCTTCCACATGATTGGTGTGAAATTACTAATTTACCTTTTAATCCTCCATTAGATGCTTTTGTTCGAAAGAGAGTGCGTAATGATTATTCAATACTAAACCTTTGGGACTGTGGTGTTAATCATGTTAGAACTTCAATAAAAGATTTAATTGATGAAAAATATTGGGAACGCATTAAGTTATTAGTANNAGTAAATTTAGGCTATAAGTTTTCATTTTTTACTACAGAAAACTTTAAATCCGAGGAATTAAAAAGAATAAAACAAATTAGCAAATCAATTATTGCAATTGAATATATCGGCTTTGATTCAAATGAGTTAAAAGATTTGATTTCAAATAACCTTAAGACTATTAAATTTTATTTCTCGCCAATTAATCCTCCAAGTAGTCAGCAAAATTCTGGTCCTTATGACCATATTATGTTTTCTGGTTTCGATATCAGAGACATTAATTTATCTATCAAAACTACTGAAAAAATAAAGATAGATGGAGTTGTAATTAGGATTCCATATGATGTTCCAGTTTTAGAGTCAGTAAAAAAATTCTTCGATACACAGACCCCTGTTTCTCTAAAAATAATTTTTGATATTTATTTGAAGCCAAATAAATCATCTATTTGCAATAGTAATCAAATAGAAATTTCAAAACGAATTACTGAGGCAGCAATAGCCTCAAAGCTATTTCCAAATTCAATCTTTCGTATTGATACTTTTATGGATATTGATCGAGGTTATTTTTTACGGAATGGAGTGGTTGATCGAAAACATAATCCCAGAGAAGTTGCTTTTCAACTCAGAAAAATTTTATTTAACCGATTTAAATGGCATGGTTTAAATGACGTATTAGACATAAATTCAATAGATGCAGAAAGTAGCTATTTATAACCATACTTATTATTTTAAGGAGACAATTATGAACTTTAAAAAGTTATTAGGTTTGTTAATTTTTTGCTTTTCAAATCTAGTTTTTGCTCAAGAGTATCCAGTAAGACCAATTCAAATGATCGTGCAATTTCCACCAGGAACCACAACAGATGCGGTTGCTCGAGAAGTTGGTGATGAGCTGGCAAAAGAATTGGGACAGCAAATTGTAGTTATTAATAGAGCAGGTGCTGGAGGGGTTATTGGAGTTTCAGCAATTGCTAGTTCAAAGCCAGATGGTTACACAATCGGTACTGTAAATATGCCAACACTTACCATCATTCCCCATCTTCAACAAGTTCCATACGACCCTCTTAAAGCATTTACGCATCTTGGGGTCATTGGGCCTTATGACTATGGTGTTTTTGTTAATGCAAATTCACCATGGAAAACATTTGCTGAATTAGTTGAATTTGGCCGCAAAAACCCAAATAAATTATCTTTCGGAACACTTGGAGCTGGCACCACAAATCAACTTACGATGGATAAGATTGGTAATGATCTTGGAATCAAATGGAATTTTATTCCTTATAAAGGTGATAACGAATCTGTTCTTGCATTACTTGGTGAGCAAGTTCAAGTAATTAATGCATCAGGAGCTGCTACGATGCCTCAAGTTAAGGCTGGAAAATTAAGGATGCTAGTAAGTACTGGTGCACGACGTTGGAATGCTTTGCCGGATGTTCCAACGCTG
>DORI01000145.1 GCA_003512365.1 Crocinitomicaceae bacterium
ACGCACTTGAATATTAGCGAAATTGATGTGGCCTATATTTGTGATAGTTTGCGAAAAATTAACTAAAATCCGTGTAACCTTTTCTGAAAATCAAGCTATAACCACTTGTGTATTTTCGAATGAAAAAATTCTACATTTCAACTTTACTTTTACTCATCACTTTTGCATTTTATTCTCAAGGAAATCCATGTGCAAATAATGACACCAAATACGAAAAGAAATTTATTAAAGCACTAAGTGAAAAAGACCCGGTTAAACGGATTGAGAAACTTGGCAAGGTGGCTGTTGATTTTCCCACTCAGGCTAAAACATATTTTTACTTAGCCAATATTACCAATCGTGATGCTCAGTCACTTTTTGGGCAAGGAAATCAAAAAGAAGCATATAACCAACAAAAAAAGGCAAACCTTTTTTATCAAGCGACAATTAAGAAATGTGCCAATTATCACGCAAGTTGTTACTATAACATTGCTGAAAATTTACTTTCCATGGGAGAACAAGAATCCGCTATCCCCTATTTAAAAAAATACATAGAATTTCCAGAAGACGATTTCGAGAAATTGGAAGAAGATTTTGTCTCGCGAAAGAGAAGTGCATTGGCTGTTTTAGATGATTTAGAATTTGAGAAAAATTTATTCAACAACCCTGTACCTTTTAATCCTACGAAAGTAAAAAACGTAAGTACACAATTGGATGAATATTTCCCCATGATTTCTCCAGATAATGATTTACTTTTTTTCTCACGAAAAATTGATCGTAAAATTCTTGGAGACATAAGTGAAAATATCAGAGAGGAACTAACCCTTTCCATTAAGGATGAAACTTCTCTTGAATTTGATAATGGCAATCCTCTTCCAGCACCATTTAACGATGGCAGTTTTTTTAATTATGGCACCACCACCATATCGGTGGATAATAAAGAAATGATTGTTTGTGCTTGTAAAAAAGAAATTGTCAGTAATCAATATTATTTAAATTGTGACCTCTATACCTCCAAATATGAACGAAAAGGCAAAGGTGGTAATGATTTCGAATGGTCCAAACTTGAAAATATGGGCCCTAACATCAATACTCCTGATGGATGGGAAGCACAACCAACACTATCTTCTGACGGCCAACTGTTGTTTTTTACGACAGTAAGAAAGAATTCCAGAGACAACGACATTTATGTTTCAGAAAGACAAGCAGATGGATCATGGTCTAAGGCTATTCCATTTGATTTAATAAATACGACAGGGAAAGATAAAAGTCCATTTTTTCACCAAGATGGTGAAACGCTTTATTTTGTATCCAGTACTTCTTCTAATCGAAAAGGAGCGGGAGGATTGGATATATTCTATATTCGAAAAGAAGGTAACGGGTGGACAAAACCGAAGAACATTGGGTATCCTATAAATTCAGTTGATGATGAATTGGGGATTTTCGTCTCAACTAGTGGTAGAGTTGCTTATTTTTCTAGCTTAAAAGAAGGTGAATGGAACATTTATTCCTTTGATTTATATGAAGAAGCACGTCCGAAAGAGGTCATCATTATTAAAGGCGATCTAAAAAATGAAGACGGCACACCTATTAAAGATGCCGTAATCGACATTAGTTACAACGATAATGGCGAAACACAACAATTCAAAGTCAATGGAGACGATGGAAAATTTGCCGCAGTCATTAAAGTGAATCAAAAACAAGATGTAACAGTAAGTATTAGCAAAGAAGATTATGCATTTCAAGCCAAAGTTATAGAAAAAGAATCCTTTGATTTAGCGCGTGATTCAAAATTAAAACTTGGTGAATTCATTCTAGAGAAAATGGAACTTGGAAAAACGTATCGTTTAGCTGACATATTTTTCGCGACAGAATCGTTCGAGCTCAATTCTAAATCGAAAGCTCTTTTGAATAGTTTCGCCTCCTACTTAATAAAAAATCCAACACTTAAAATAAGTATCAACGGACATACTGATGATGTTGGAGAAGACGGGGCAAACCTTTTGTTATCTCAAAACAGAGCGAATGCCGTAAAAGAGTATTTGGTTAACAAAGGGATTGAGGCTGAAAGGTTAAAAGCGATTGGATTCGGAGAAAGTAAACCAAGTGTCCCAAATTCATCTGAAGTTAACAGAGCAAAAAACCGACGTACGGAATTTGAATTTATTCCATAAATAGGCATAAAAAAAAGAGGAATGACTTCCTCTTTTTACTATAAGTTGAATTGTTTACTATTTTGCAACAGTAAAGTTCTTTTTCTCTCTAATTCTTGCTGATTTACCAGTACGCTCACGGAAGTAGAATATTCTCGCACGACGAACAGCACCTCTTTTCACGATTTCAATAGCATCAATGAACGGTGAATTCACCGGCAAAATTCTTTCAACACCGATATTACCAGACATTTTGCGAATAGTGAATGTTTCTGTTGCTCCAGCACCTCTTCGTTGCAAAACAACTCCCTGAAATTGCTGAATTCTTTCTTTGTTACCTTCTACAATTTTGTATGAAACGTTAACAGTATCACCAGCTCCAAATTTTGGAAACTCTTTGGTAGTATATAATTCGTTTTGGATTTCTCTAATAATATTCATCTCTACAAATTTTCAATTTCCCATTAAATTGGGGGTGCAATATTACAAATATTTCATCAATAACACTAACAAATTAATCATTTTTTTACTGAATTTATTCAAATTGTAATTTAAAAAGTGGTAGAATTTCCTTTCTAAAGAGACTAAGATATAAACACCTCCTGTAGATATCACGTTGAAAAGTATCGATTGAACTCGTATACAAACTCTTGTTTTTACCTTAACTTTACATTTAGAACTATGGGAAAAATAATAGCAATTGCGAATCAAAAAGGAGGGGTTGGAAAAACAACTACTTGTATCAATTTAGGAGGTTGTTTGGGTGTATTAGAATATAAAACTTTGATCGTTGATG
>DORI01000035.1 GCA_003512365.1 Crocinitomicaceae bacterium
TCTTACCCTGTCTTGTGCCTTAAGGCAGGAAAATCCCCTCCCACAGAATAGCAGGGTTGGGTATTGTGTATCGTGTTTTTTTTTTTTGTTTATTTGTTCCGATTTTTGAAATAGTTTGTGCTGCGATCTTACTGGTGAACCTCTCGTCTTGTAAAAATACCTTGGCAGTTAAAAAGTTCTTTTCTAATGCCTCTTTTAGTAATAGTACGTTTTGGGTAATATGAGATTCACCGCCATTTAATTTTGAAGGAAATCCCAAAACAATTTCCGTAATCCCGTGCTTTTGAATTAGTGCACTTAAATATTCAATTAAATTACTTGAATCTATTGTAGTCAGGGGAGAAGCGATAATTTGGTTGGTGTCAGAAATTGCTATTCCCGTTCTCTTTAATCCAAAATCGATTCCAATTATTTCCGGCATAGTCCAAAATTACGACAAACAGTTTAAGTATGTTCAAAATTCTAAGCTTTCAACTCCTTGAATTTTTAAAATTAATAGTGAAGTATAAAGTTTTATCTTTGCGAGATATGTTAAGATTACTATACTTTTTAAAGGTTTTCTCTGTGATTACTTTTTCAGCTTTGATCTTTCAATCGTGTAAAGAAAAGGAATCAAGTAATGAATCCGATCCTCCGAAATCAACTTTGAAAAAAGTTGAAGCGAATTTTCCCCTAGAGGAAATGTTTGCAGAACTTATCAAGGAAATAGATAGCTCGAAAGAATTAACGAGCGGCCCCACTTTGCATTACCTTAGTAATGATGAGTCACATACCAGTGCATTAGTCTTTTTTGATTCTGAAAAATCAATTAAAAAAGTCATTGTACAAGATGTAAGAAAAGATGGTTCATCTGAGTTGTGTTCTTATTATTTTAGAGGAGGAGGTTTGTTTTATTGGGTATCAGAAGAAACCAAAACGAATGGTGATGCATTTGAATTCACAATAACGAAATCTTATCTCGACTCAGCAGAGCAAGTGGTTTATTCATGTNNGGAAAAACTCATGTTGAATACGATTCACTTGAATTTATGCCTTTCTCGGCGATTGAAAAAATGACAAAAGACAAATCACGAGTAATTCAATTGGTAAATCAGCTAGGGCCATTTGAGACTTTATTTCGCGGATTCAGTGATTTTAATGGAATTAAATTCATGGTTGTGGGAACGGATGAATTTACCTCTACTCTTGAAATAGATGAAAATTCTAAAGGAGATGTCTCGAAACTTCTTAAAAGTCCTAACGCTTTCATGGGCAAGAAGTTAAACGTTTCGTTCACTAATTACACGAAAGAAGATAATATTGAGTACCAACGATTGTTGAAAGTGACAATTCGAAAATAAAAGAACATTTTTCATTAACAATCGTTATTAACTACATAAAAAATTATGAATAAACTCTTTTTACTAGCGTTACTTATCTTGTCAACCGGATTGGCACAAGCACAGCAGATGAAAGTAACTGGTGCAGTATATGATACTTCAGGCACTAAACCATTGGCGAATGCAGGAATATTAGCTGTAAGAATGAAGGATTCGGTCTTGATAAAATACACAAGAACCAACACCCAAGGTCAATTTAACCTCACTGGTTTTCTAGTCGATACCTTTACTCTTTATGTTGAGCATCCTGAATTTGATACCAAGAGTTTCTTCATTTTTGGAAGTAAAAGCAATAATGAAATTGATATACCAAAAATTGCACTTAGTGGAAAGTCAAAGCAGCTGAAGGAGGTGATTGTCTATGCAAATAAAAATCCAATTTATTTTAAAGGTGACACACTTGTTTATATTGCCGATTCTTTTAAAGTCAATGAAAATGCGGTTGTTGAGGACTTATTAAAAAAATTACCGGGAATAAAAGTAGATGAAAACGGGACCATCACATCTCAGGGTAAGCAAATTAGTCAGGTGTTAGTGGACGGAGATGAATTTTTTGGTTCTGACCCAACAATAGCAACTCGAAATCTTGGGGCAAAAGGTGTGGAGTCTGTTCAGGTATATGAAAAAGACAGAGAAAATGCCAAAGCAGGTGAAGATGATAAAATTCAAGTCCTGGATTTAAAGTTAAAAGAGAATGCTAAAAAAGGCTATTTCGGTAAAATATCTGGCGCGTCCGATTTTGGTTTATTTGATGATAATCCATTTTACGAAGCAGAAGTTTTGGCAAACAAATTTCAAGGCAAACAAAAAATTTCTGTTTTCTTGTTAGGGTCGAATACACCGAAATCTAATTTCAAATGGGGAGATATGAACAAATTTGGATTAGACAATGAACGGAACAATTCAGGAATGTCAAATTGGAACCAAGGAAATACGAATAATACAAGCGGAATTCCTAAGACTATAAAAGCAGGAATCTATTATTCAGATAAAATAGGGAAAACTGGAAAAATTGGATTGAACTATGCCTACTATGACACGCGTTTGGATGCTGCAGGTTCAAGTTTTTCGCAATATTTTCTTGCCGACACAACTTATTTCACAAAAGATTCATCCAATAATAAGTCAACCAATACTTCACATCGAATAAACATGAACTTTTCGATGAATTTAGATTCATTGACATTTATCGAAGTGAAACCGAATGTTAACTTAGATGAAGCTACAACTGACAATACAAGTATTTCTGAATTTATAGGTGAAACCCAAGCGAGGTCATTAATGACTAATATTCAAAATATAAATAAATCATCCGGCATCACGAGTAATTCAGAGGCTCTTGTAAGAAGAAAGTTTAAACGCCCAAAGCGAGAGTTAGAATTGAAATATATATTGAACTACAGTAAAAATAGCACAACAGGAAAGTTATTGAATGCATCACAATATGATTTTGCTGGTAACTTGGATACAACTTTCCGACAAGACAAAACAAATGAAAATGGCTCTTCTAACAATTACACAATTTTAACATATACGGAACCGCTCACCAAGCGAATAAAGCTACAGACGGAATATTTATATGAGTTTGGTGATCAATTACAAAATAAAAGAACGTATGATTTAGATGTGAATACCGGACTGTATAACTTAGAAAACAGCTTTTTCTCAAATAATTTCGACAATATTCGGCAACAGCATCGCGGAACAATTTTAGGAATTTATGAAGACAGAAAGCATACCTTAACAGGAGGAATTGGTTTTAGAAACATAGATATAAAAAATACAAATCTTATCAATAATACTGTAACTCCTCAAAATATCAGCAACTACTTACCTCAGTTCAGTTATCAATTCAAACCTAGTATTAGCAAGAGATTTAGTCTCTTCTACACCACGAATTCGCAACAACCAACTATAAACGATTTGCAACCAGTTCCGGATAATTCAAATCCAAACCGCATTCAAGAAGGTAATCCTGACTTAAAACCAAATTATGTTCATAATATTAGGATGAATTTCAATACATGGTCGGCATTATCTGGACGCTACATTTGGAGTGGCTTTACTGGTTCGCTTACAAATAATGCATTTGCCAATTCTACAAGTTTTGATCCTTATGGAAGAACCATTTCAAAAACTGAAAATGTGGACGGAAATATATTCTCAAATGTATTTGCTGGTTTTGGATTACCATTGTTGAACAGGAAATTTGAAATTAATCCAAATTTGAATGCTTCCTACGCGCGTTATACGAACATTATAAATAATCAAGAAAATATTACGCAGAATCGAAGCGTTTCAGCAGGCTCAGAATTCGAATTAAAACTCGATTCTTTGCAGATTACTGTTGGAGGGGATTACAGTTTTACCAGTCCCAAAAGTTCACTAGCTTCAGCCTCGAACACTCCATTTATTATGCAAACCTACAAAGCAGATATCGAATGGCAATTACCAGGTAATTTTAAGATTAAAGCGGATGCGAAGTATGTAATTAACTCACAACGCGCTGCAGGTTTTAATAGAAATATTTTGGTGATAAATACGGAGTTAAGCAGGTCGTTCTTAAAAACAGAGAATTTAATAGTTACCTTATCTGGAAATGATTTGTTGAATCAAAATTTGAATCTACAGCGACAAATTAACGGAAATGTTGTTACAGATAATTACACGAAAATTATTTCACGCTATTTTCTTTTGCGTTTGACGTATAAATTTAACAGCAATAAAACGAGAGAAGATGAGTGGAAAGGTTGGCATTAATTCAAAAAAAGATTTCATGAAATTACTTGTAGGAATAGTTATGTTTTGTGTTTTTAGTCCACTTTTGGCTCAGCATCAAACGTATGGTAAAATCACCTATGAACGTAGAACCAATTTAGAGAAAAGGTATACGGATCAACGTATGAAGCGCATGATCAATGAAAGCAATAAAATAAGAAATGAGGCTTTCACTTTTTATTTTAACGACACTTCGTCTGCCTTTATTCCGATTCAGGAGAATAGTCCTAGCGAGGTGAGTTGGATGACTTCAAAAAATGCCTATTATCAAAACCTGAATGCGAATAACCAATTAACTGTATTATCTCTTTTTGGACAGTTTTTATACATTAAAGATAGTTTACCTCAGCGAAATTGGAAAATCACAGAAAACACAAGAAACATTGCAGGATACGAT
>DORI01000251.1:0-2254 GCA_003512365.1 Crocinitomicaceae bacterium
CGAGTGAATAGCCATTTCACCAGTAAATAAATTAGGACAAGGTACACCCATAAACGATAATCGGGAGCCGTCTGTTCCTCCTCGGATAATTGCGCGTCGAGGTTGTACTCCTGCTCGTTCCATTGCCTGCACCGCGTATTCCGTAACAAAAGGGACATCCACAAGCTTCTCCTTCATGTTTCGGTATTGCTCGCTGCGCTCTGCTCGGTAGTGTGCTCCTGGAAAGTCGGTCATAACTTCTTCTGCAATTCTTGTTAATTTGTCTGCATACGAATTCATCTTTTCTGTGTCATGGTCACGTAAGATAAATTGAACTGTAGCTTCTTCCAAACCTCCCTGAATCGAAACCGGATGAACGAAGCCTTCCCTTCCTGAAGTTGTTTCAGGTGACCATTCTTCCTTTGGTAATCGCGAAACAAATGCCGATGCGAGTTTAATTGCATTAACCATTTTTCCTTTCGCATATCCTGGATGTGCACTTACACCGGTAAAAACGAACTTCATTCCATCAGCAGAAAAGGTTTCGTCTTCGATATCTCCTAAAGGTCCGCCATCTAAGGTATAACCATAAGTAGCCGTAATTTTATTCATGTCAAGATAATCTACTCCTCTTCCAACCTCCTCATCTGGCGTAAATAACACTTGAATATCACCGTGAGGAAATTGTTTTGTTGTGAGCTGTTGAACAAAATCCATTATAATGGCTATTCCCGCTTTATCGTCAGCTCCCAAAAGCGTCAGACCACTCGCTGTAATCAGATCATCTCCGATTTTTTCCTTCAAATATGGATGCCTTTCAATGGTGATCACCTGCGAAGGATCATCTGGCAAAACTATGGGTGCTCCATTGTAGGAACGGTGTAGAATAGGCTTAACATCTGTTCCGCTGCAATCAGGTGCAGTATCCATGTGGGAGCAAAGCAAAATGCATGGTGCGTTTTGGTTCGTGGTGTTTCCAGAAATAGTCGCTATGACATATCCATTGTCGTCCATTTCTACTTGTTTCAAACCAAAGGCGCGTAATTCTTCCGTCAATAATTTTCCCAGATTTTTCTGTTTTTCAGAGGATGGAAAGGATGTGGAATTTGGATCTGCGGTTGTGTCGATTTGTACGTAGCGCATGAAACGTGAGGCAATATGCTCCATAATTATAAATTAGGAGCGAAAATTACATAAAAAAAGGAAGTTTAAACCCTAAAATTTATTGTTTTATAAAGCGAATCGGTAAAGTGGCATTATCCAAATACACATAATAAATGCCAGTCTTTAGAAATTGAATGGGTACTTGGGTTCGTTCATCTGTAATAATATCCTGGTGATGAACATTTCCGTCTTCCGAAACAATTTTAAATTTTTGGTTAACAAAACTAGCATCTACTACGAGTTCAATAATATCTGCCGCTGGATTAGGTTTAACTCGTGCAGCAACAAAATAAGTTTCTGTTAATTGAGAATATACTTGAAGTGAAAAGATAAAACAGCCGGAAAAAATAAGAAACAATATGGCTAAAAATCGCAATAGTATTGGGAATTGTGTTGACAATTCTTTTAACCAATTTTTTTGATCTCTTCTGAAGGATAAAGAAAAAAGTCCAATAATAAATAAGAAAGAAGAGACAACTGCCATGGTGTTTTTTTCGTTAAACGCATAGCTATTACATTTGTAACAAATTCTAAATTTTTTCCATGCATGATATTCAAACTTCAGGTGATGTTCACACATTAGTAAGTGTTTTCTACAACAAAATCATGGCAGACGAGTTACTCTCTCCATTCTTTGCAAAATTAGATTGGGATGAGCATTTGCCGAAAATGGAAAAATTCTGGCGTTTTGTTTTATTGGAAGAGACAGGATACACCACCAACGTTACAGAAAAACACCTGCAGATGCGATTATCACCCGCTCATTTTGAGAGATGGCTAGCCTTGTTCAATGAAACCGTGGATGCTTTATTTTTAGGGGAAAATGCCGACAAGGCAAAACAGCGGGCGGCGCTCATTGGATGGACTATCCAAAGTAANNTGTTAACATAAATGTATCTTCATTTATTTCTTTACCATAAATATTGTTTTTAATATTGTCCCAATCTAATTCTATTTTCTTTTCGACATCCCAGTTGGCACGAATAGTGACCGCTTCCGGGAAATACAGTACATGTTCGGGTTGTACATTTTTTTTCGGATCAATTGGATCCCATTCTCCATTTTGGTTGGCATCAAGAATTAATTGAATGTCGTATTTTCCTGGAACCAA
>DORI01000251.1:2380-2580 GCA_003512365.1 Crocinitomicaceae bacterium
ATTGGTGTTTCCAGAATTCCCTGTGATGGCCGATTGATCGCATTCTAGAATAAAGTTACCGCTGCGGGAGGAAAGTCCTGAAATGTTGAGGTATTGTTTATTGAAATTAATTTGAGCGGGAATCAAGGAGCTGTCAGGAAGTAATTTCAAACGAATTTTTGTGGTATCAATTGAACGAATAAAGTCATTTGTGTGAAACA
>DORI01000110.1 GCA_003512365.1 Crocinitomicaceae bacterium
GAATCGAAAGAAAAATCAAGTAGCCAAATACAGCATGTGTTAGGATTTTATCAATTTTCTTAGTTGCTTCCTCTACAACAGGCTTGGATTTTAAAAAATGAGGGAGCTTCTCATTTATCCAGCCATATCGCAATTTAATTTCATTTTCTTGACTTTTTTTATCTTCAATTTTGGCTAACTCAAACGATTCAATTACAGAAGAATAATTTGATGTTTCTACAGTCTTTTCAAAAGCCTCTAAAATTCTTTCCTTACCTAATCCCACACGCGCGTTGGTCTGCACGAATGTCACGCCCGGAAAAGTTTTTTCTAAATTGGAGAGGTCAATTGTCAATCCTCTTTTCTCTACTAAATCCCACATGTTTAAAATAGCTACAATTGGAATTTTTAAGTCGTAAAGTTGAGTTAGAAGCAATAAATTTCGAGAAAGATTAGAACTATCCAGCACAACGCATGCCATGTCTGGAAAATCAAGGTGATTCGGTTCTTTTAAGACATCGTACACCACCTGTTCGTCCTGACTTGTTGGATATAGTGAATAAATCCCGGGGAAATCGATGATGGTGAAGGTTTTCTCTGAACGCTTGATTACCCCGTATTTTTTTTCTACAGTTACACCAGGAAAATTTCCAACGTGTTGATTTAACCCTGTCAGCATATTAAACAAAGAACTTTTTCCTGTATTCGGATTTCCAAAAAGTCCAATTTTCAGCGTCATATCAATTGAATTTTTACAAGACTTGCCTCATTTTTTCGCAATGATAAGAGGCTACCATTCATCTCAATAGCAATTGGGTCTCCAAAAGGTGCTTTGAAAGTAAGGGACAACTCTTCTCCCTCAATAATGCCCATTTCTGCCATTTTTGCACTTAAGGGTGATGGTAAAACCTCCAGAATAATCGCCTTTTTCTCTATCTCAAGATCTAATAATGTCGTCACTAGGTAAAATTAATAGGAATCTCAGTACAATTGACTACCTTAAAAGAGGTATTATTCTATTTTTTTCACTACAAACCGTGCCGTTTGTCGCGTTCTTTGTTGTACTAAAATTTCTTTATTTGCGGTGACTTTCTGAATTGTTGATTCATCGTAATGACGGATGGTGATCAACTCCAACCCCTCGTTATATTTTACGTGATAATTGTCACTAAACAATTGCAAAACTTCTTCTGGATTTACTTTCTTTCTGTCAAGAAGAATCGAAAAACTCAATGCTGAATTTTGCATCATGTTAATCTTCGCATTCGCATCTGCCAAACGCTTAAAAATATCGCTTAAATTTTCTTCCACGAGAAAAGAAAAATCTTTTGGCGTAATTGAATAAAGTACTTGTTCGAATTTAAGAATGTAGGATGGAACTAAACTATCAAAATCACTTTTTTCCTGAATAACTGTTCCGTTTTCCTCCGGTTTGATGAACGACTTAACATAAAGCGGAATATTTCTGTTTTGCAGAGGTTTCACTGTTTTTGGATGTATGACACTGGCTCCGTAATAGGAAAGTTCTATTGCTTCTTTGAAAGAGATTTGTTTCAATAACACCGTCTCTTCAAAGAGTTTTGGATCAGCATTGAGCATACCGGGAACGTCTTTCCATATTGTAACACTTTCTACCTTAAGGCAATAGGCAAATATTCCAGCAGTGTAATCCGAACCCTCTCTCCCTAGCGTAGTTGTCATTCCTTCCGGGGTATGTCCCAAAAATCCTTGCGATACTAAAATCTTATTTTGTATAAAAAGTGGCTCCACACTTCCACTTATCAACTCCTCCGTTTTTTTCCAATCTACATTTCCTTCTTGGTAATTATTGTCAGTTCTTACAAGAGAACGTGCATCAATCCAAACAGATGAAAATCCCCTCTCTACTAAATAGGCGTTAATCACATGAGTTGAAAGAACTTCTCCTAACGAAACAATTTGGTCGTATTCAAATGAAAAATTTTCAGAAAACGGTTTTTTAAATCTTAATTTTAATTGATCGAAAATGTCTTCAATGATTCCGTAGATTTTAAAGTGTATATCTGAAAATAATGACTGTAGGATTTGAAAATGAAAATCTTCAAGATCATGAACCAAACTCATAAAGGTATGTTCATCTCCTCGTTGATAAGCAGAAACGACTTCTTCCAGTTTATTGGTTGTTTTTCCCATGGCCGACACAATCACTAACAGCTTATCTTTAGGGTACCGTGATAAAATGGAGGCAACATTTTGAATGGCAGAAGGATCTTTTACTGAAGCTCCTCCAAATTTGAATACTTTAACCATTTATGTTAATTTTTCTGACAAATTATTTACTGCTTCTTGGGGATTAATCCCTTGATAAATTACGGCATTAACCATTTCCAATATAGGCATTTCTACTTTAAACTTCTGATTGATTTCAACCAATGACTTGGTAGCATAATATCCTTCAGCAACCATTTTCATTTCTAATTGTGCATTCGCTACAGAATATCCTTTTCCAATCATGAATCCGAAGGTTCTATTTCTTGAGAAATTTGAATAGGCCGTTACCAACAAATCTCCCAAGTAAGCACTTGTTTTCGTATCTCTATGAATAGGACTTACCTCATCGATAAATCGCTCTATTTCTTGAATTGCATTCGCAATCAGAACGGATTGAAAATTATCGCCGTAACCAAGTCCAGAGCAAATTCCGGCTGCTAATGCATAGACATTCTTTAAAATCGCAGAAAGTTCAGTTCCGAATAAATCATCCGACTCGGTTGTTCTTATATACCTGTTAGCCAACAAAGAAGCTACTGCATGCGATTTGGCATTGTCCAAGCAAGCGATTGTTAGGTAACTTAATCTTTCCATCGCAACTTCTTCGGCATGACAAGGACCGCAAATGATTCCGATATTTTCGTATGGAATATTAAAGGATTTATGTAGGTAACGAGCAGGGATTGCATTGAATTCAGGCACAATACCTTTTACTGCCGAAAATATTGTCTTTCCCTCGAAATGCTCCTTCGACAACCCGTTAAATGTTGAATTCATATACGCCGCAGGCACAACAATAATTATGATTTCGCATGAATGTATTGAATTCACTAAATCTGTTGAAAGGGTAATATTCGACAGATCGTATTCAACTGATTGGAGATAGTTCGGATGATGCTTGAATTTACGGATATGTTCAACCGCTTTCTCATTTCTCATCCACCACTGAACAGCATATCCATTCGAGGAAATAATTTTCGTAAGTGCCGATGCCCAACTTCCGCCACCGATAATGGCTACTTTTCCAATGTGAGGTAAATGCATGGAAACAAAGATACAATTTCTCGAATTAAGCAACAGAATTGAATGAAACCAAAAAATAATTTACACGTACGTAGGGAATAATGATTCATGACATTCAAATCTCGTATACGTAATTTTTTTGCCAATAAATGGGTGCGTATTCCGTACTACTTTTTTTTATACGTATTTGCAATTCTCGGGGCAGGTGTTTTTTCCGCGTGGGTCATGTTTCAGAGCGGATTGATGTCTTCTAATGATTTTGGTATGGTGGATCCTAATAACCGCTACTTCCAAGAAATGGACGACAAATACAATCAAGGATTTAAAACCGACAGCGTTAATGTTGTAAAGCATCGTTACGAAGCCTTAAATAGAATTATGCTGCTGAATCGCTATTATCCTCTGAACGCTAACTATATTTTGAAGGCATGGACAGAAACCAAAGATGAAAAATTAACCCTAAGAATGCTTGACGCCGTTGATCTTCGTATGCAAGAAAATAGCCAGTATCAATCTGATATAGCACAGATGCAAAACAATCTTTCGCCTCGTCAAAACACTAATTTAAGCGTTTTTGAATGGATGAATATTGCGGAATGGATTTCTTTCAAGGAAGCTGTTAAAAAGGATAAATACTACATTGATTCTGCTGCAAAGGTGTCAGGAGTTGAACCACGCTTAATTTTAGCATGTCTTGTTGGAGAACAAATTCGTCTTTTCAATTCAAAGCGAGAATCCTACAAAAAATATATTGGGCCTCTTAAAATTTTGGTGGTTGAAAATAATTTCTCTTATGGCGTTACCGGAATCAAAGAAACGACGGCTCAACGAATAGAACAAAATCTAAAAGATAAAAATTCAACCTATTACTTGGGTGCTGAGTATGAGCGCTTATTGGACTATGATTCCACACAAAACTTCGATGCCGCAGTCAATGAAGAAATGAGTCCTACTGTTAAAAGACTGGTTCAAATGAAAAATCATTACTATTCTTATTTGTACACGGCCCTTTTTGTAAAACAAATTAAAATGCAATGGGAAAGAGCTGGTTTTCCAATCAACGACCGTCCAGAAATTTTTGCTTCATTGTTCAACCTTGGCTTTAATAAATCCAAACCAAAAGCAAATCCAGAAGTAGGAGGATCTAGTTTCGAGGTGGGCAATACCCACTATACTTTTGGTGCTGTAGCCTTTGAATTTTACTACTCTGGCGAATTACAGGAAATATTTCCTTTCAAACGGGCACGTTTTGATTACGAGAAAGTACCCGAGCCGAAATTATTTTAGTTTTATGGAGTTCTCTGTTAAGGTTATAAGTTGTTTTTTTAGCAATTTGCCAACGGTTTGTTTAAATAGCTTTTTACTCATACCGAGCACTGAAACAATTTCCTCTGGACTTGATTTATCGTGAAGAAAAATTTCTTTTTTCTCCTTTAGAAGATCCAGCAGAATAACAAAAGCAT
>DORI01000181.1 GCA_003512365.1 Crocinitomicaceae bacterium
AGCAAGTTTCCATGAAAAGGAGAATTACATTTCCGAAGCACATGTGCGTCAAAGTGACTTCTATTTATTTATCACATTATTTGGATTATTCCTCTCTGCGACTATCCTTTTAAGGATAATATTATTGAGATAAGTCATAAATAGCACCGTCTTCGGCACAGTGTGTCGCAGGAAATATCTGCTTTGCCTCGTCTAGCAATTCGTCTACTTCTGTATAACGTGAGGAGAAATGTCCTAAAATAAGTTTTTTTACTCCCGATTTATGTGCAATCGTAGCGGCCTGTTGTGCTGTAGAATGGAAAGTCTTTTTTGCTCTTTCTTTGTGTTTTGATGAAAAAGTTGCCTCGTGATAAAGTAGGTCAGAAGATTCTATAAATGGAATCAATGTTTCGTCATAAGACGTATCTGAACAATAGCTATACGCAAAGGAGTGTTTTGGTTTCAAAGTAAACTTTCTAAAATCGTGTTCTATACTATCAATAAGTATATTTTTTCCCTCCAACAGATTTGGCATGTGATGCAATTCCACTCCCGCTTCTTCACATTTTTTTGCGTCAATTCGGTAGGGCTTTGTTTTCTCTTTTACTTGAAAACCACAAGTTGGAATGCGGTGTTTTAGCGGAAAGCTCCAAATTTCAATTTTATCGTCTTCGAAAATACAGTTTTTTGAATCAAAGAAAAGCACTTTAAATTCCACATTAAATGTCAATTTATTTCCTCCAACAGATAATATCTGTTGCAATATTGAAGGCAATTCAGGAGGACAGTAAACAGTAATTCCTTTGTCTCTGCCGAGTAAGTTCATGGTGCTTAATAGTCCAGGTAAACCAAAAAAATGATCACCGTGCAAGTGCGAAATCAAAATATGTGAAATACGTTGCATGTGAACCCCATATTTACGTAATTGCATTTGTGTTCCTTCACCACAATCGATAAGGATATGACGGTTATTACAGCAAATATATTGGGAACTCGGTGCTCTTCTAGAGGTGGGCAAGGCGGCCCCGCTTCCTAATATGCGGACAAAAAAATTCAAGAATTCATATGACTTAGCGCATCTTCAACGCTACTTTCGATACTGAGTACTCTATCCAATTGAGCAATTTCAACCATTTTGCGCACAGCGGACTGCAGACCACAAAGTATAAAAGTTCCATTGGTATCTTTACACAATCGATTGGCTACTAATATGGCAGACAAGCCAGAGGAGTCGCAGTAAAGCGTCTCGGCCATTTCAAAAACGATTTGATTCACACCGTTTTTATTGTGAAGCAGAAATATTCCTTTTAAATCAGGCGCATTACTAGAGTCGAGTTTGGCAACGTGAGAGTGCACAACGATAGCATTTCCGTGGGTTGATATTGAAAAGTTCATGGCCTATTTTTTCAAAGTTAAATAAAAAATCATCGCTCAATCTTTGCCGCGAGTAAATAAATTACTGCCATCCGTATAGCAACTCCATTTTCAACCTGCTGAAGAATAATTGATTGCTTAGAATCGGCGACATCACTGGTGATTTCAACTCCGCGATTTATTGGGCCTGGATGCATGACAACAATTTCTTTGGATAAGCTGTTTAAAATTTCTTTGTTCAGTCCGAAAAGCATAGAATATTCTCTCAAGGAAGGAAAAAATTTAATGTCTTGCCTTTCCAATTGTATACGTAACATATTAGCGACATCGCACCATTCAAGGGCTTCCACCAAGTTGTGAGAAACGTGAACTCCTAATTCATGTATGTATTTTGGAATTAGCGTTGTAGGTCCGCAAACCATAACTTCTGCTCCTAATTTCTGTAGACAATAAATGTTAGATAAGGCTACTCGCGAATGCAAGATATCGCCCACAATCACTACTTTTTTTCCTGCTACCTCACCTAGTTTTTCGCGAATAGAATAGGCATCTAAGAGCGCTTGTGTTGGGTGTTCGTGTGTACCATCACCGGCATTTATGATACGTGCATTGACTTTTTTCGAAAGAAATTCGGCAGCACCAGGACTAGCGTGACGCATCACAACCATATCCACTTTCATGGACAAAATATTGTTTACGGTATCGACTAGAGTTTCTCCTTTTTTTACAGAACTTCCAGAAGCTGAAAAATTAACCACATCCGCTGAAAGACGTTTTTCTGCAAGCTCAAAGGATAAACGGGTTCGTGTAGAATTTTCAAAAAAAATGTTTGCTATGGTAATATCGCGCAGGGAAGGCACTTTTTTTATCGGGCGGTTAATCACTTCTTTGAAACTGTCTGCAGTTTTGAAAATCAATTCGATGTCTTGTTGCTTTAAGTCTTTTATGCCCGTAAGGTGATCAACACTTATATTCGTCATGCTATTCCTTTGTAAATAATACTACTTTATCTGCACCTTCGGTTTCTTTCCATTCAACGGATACTCGCTCGGAAATAAGCGTATCAACAGCTTTTCCAACGTAATCTGCCTGAATCGGTAAATCCCTACGAAATCTCCGATCAACCAAAACCAATAGTTCAACTTTTGAAGGCCGTCCAAAAGTCATTAACGCATCTAATCCGGATCTAATCGTTCTGCCCGTATACAAAACATCATCGACAAGCACCACTTTTTTATTTTCAATGCTGAAATCAAGGTTTGTAATACTCGGTATGAGTGGACGTTCTCTTCTTCTGAAATCATCACGGAAGAAGGTAATATCTAAATTTCCGCACAAAACAGGTTGGCCAAGTATCTGTTCCAAGACTTTTTTTAGGCGGCTAACCACGTGTATACCCCTCGGTTGTAGACCAACAAGCACTGTTTGTGAAAAATCAAGGTGGGATTCGATTAATTCATGGGAAAGTCTTTTCAATGTCAGTTCGAGGTGCTTTTCATTGAGAATGACTTGTTTTTCCATCTCAACAAAGATAATTCTTTTACCAAATAAGCGAATGCCTAAGAAGAAAAATTACAAACATCTTGATCAACATCCGAAATCAGGAAGAAACTANNNTTTACTTCGAGAATTTGAAAAGGTGCATAAATGAAGAGAGCAATTTTGAGGAAAGAGTGACAAGATTTCCAGTATGTTTTTATCTTGTGAACATCCGTAAATGATATGTAACTTACCTTTTGGTTTAAAGTGCCGAAGTGTCTCTTTAATTCCATCACTATTGTGTGAGACATCAAGGTAAAC
>DORI01000267.1 GCA_003512365.1 Crocinitomicaceae bacterium
ATAAATCTTCATAAGGAATCGTTATTATTCTCAATCCAATTATTTCATTTTCATTATACCAAACAATGGGTGAGGAAGTTACAGCACCAGTGAGAATACCGTTTACAATAATAAATGGTATTAAAGCGACCGAGTATGTTAATGAAAAATATTGAAGCCAATATGAACGAGATGTTAAGGCATACAAACTCAACCCTGCCGCAATTATACTTGCGTATAATGTGTAGAGACCATTCACATTAATTATCGAATTAAAAATCGCTAAACAGGTAAATACTACGAAGAATATTTTAGAAAATTTTGAAAATGAAATTCCTTTAAAATATGCAAGTAATACTTCATATATAAACACACAATTATAAGGGACAACAAAAAAGAACAATACTTCCTCTAACGGTAACCTTCCAAAATAAATACCAAGTACATGATAATCCGTGAACCCCCAAACTTCCCATTGGGTAAAAAGTTCATCCCAAATTAAAAATGGGAATGCGACGCTTAATATAGCAATACTAACACTTTTCCAATGCTTATAAAAGGCAACTTTTTTATCAAAACTTAAAAGGAGCGGACCAATATATGAAGCTAATATAACCCAGGCATAGGTGCTCATTATTTGGAGAATTTACGTTTGTACGTTTGAACAGCCTCTTTGTAATATTTTCTTGGTACTATCAACATTCCAAAACACTCTCCGTGATGCTTTCCTAGGTGTTTATGATGTACTTTATGGGCTTTTCTAATGGCATAAAAATAAGGATGATCAATATCTCGTAACCATTTAAATCTCCTGTGGATATAAACATCATGAATCATAAAATAAGTGAAACCGTATAGAGCGATTCCAAAACCAATCCATACTGCAGGATAAACTTCGTTCATGAGTCCTAGCATGATACACAACCAAGAAGGTATGGCATAAATCAAAAAGAAGACGTCATTTCTTTCAAAAAATCCAGGCTCTTCTTGATGATGGTCTTTATGAAAATACCACATAAGGCCATGCATAACAAATTTGTGTGTGGCCCAAGCCATAAATTCCATTCCGAAGAAGGTTAACAGTAAAATAATCACTCCAAAAACAATCATAAGTAATGCACGTTAAGTATGATAAAAAAAACAACTATAACTAATAACAATACTTCAAAAACTTTGTTCTTTTCTTCTAACTTTAATCCATAGAAAATAGATTGAATAACAATTCCGGTAATAAACCAACAGATGAAGTTATAGCTTGGGATAATGTTGTCTTTCCAATACCAGAAATCGGTATGCGCAGAAATAGGTTCAATAAGCATATCTAATATGGTCATTAGTGTACCACTTACGACAATTTTAACGATTGTATTAAGATTTGTTCTAGCCATTAAAGATGAAGCAGCAACAGCAACAATTCCCCAATTTAAACCGATCACGAGAGGCACATCAAAAACTTTAACTCCTAAATTTTCTCCGTACCTATAATTGCCGAAAAGTAAACCCGTATGAACACCAATGAGCTCAACAGAAATTCCTATAATGAATGCCGAAATAAGAAAAATAATGAAATTCTTCTTCTTTGTTTTTTTACCTAAAATAACAATTGAAAAGGTTAATAAAAGATTGAATGGCGTTAACGAAAGAAACCATTCACTATGAGAAGGTAAAGTTGAGCCTACAGCTCCAATTGAATAAAATAAGATTAAAAGGGAAATTAAAAGGTGTTCTTTTTTAAGGACGAGTTTCACGATATCTTATTTTTAATGGAATAATCAATCGTTTCATCGAGTGAAAAAAAAGTATGATTGAATGCGGATTTTAACTTCTCTTTACTGTAAGTAATTGTTTTAAAGGAAGATTTTACAGTGTCTCTACTCAAACCTTTCTTATTGTTACTAAAAAGCTGAAACCACTCATTCAATAAGGCAACAAAAAGCGCTAAGTTATACGTAACTTTATAACGAGGAGATTTAGTACCCATGTATTTAGTGAGCTTTTTAAACAATTCCAAAAAACTAATGTTCTCCCCGATACATAGAAAGCGCTCTTTTTTAATTTGGGAATTCATTAAAAGAATCATAAACTGAGCAACATCTCTTGCATCTACAATTGCATTAGAACCAGGGGTATAAAACGAAATTCCTTTTGAAGCAGTTTTTAAAATCGACAACGATGAATCATTCCAATTTCCGGCGCCTAAAATCACACATGGATTTATTATGACGGCATCTAATCCCTCTTCAATTCCTCGCCAAACCTCTTTTTCGGCAAGGTGTTTTGATATAGAATAGGCACTTGTTCCTTTTGTTAATTCCCATTTGGAGTTTTCGGTTGTCAAATCACTTTTTGAAAATCCTACAGCAGCCGTTGAACTGACGTAACAAAGTCGAATGTTTGGGATATTAAGACAAGTATTTACCAATAAAGCGGTAACTTCTTTATTCTGTTTTAATAATCTTGAAAAGTCTGAAGAGAAAAAAGAAACAAGCGCAGCACAATGATAAACTTGGGAGCAATTTTCCAATAATGTACCCACATCATATGGATTGCACAAATCAGCTTGTCGCCATTCAATTCTGTCAAAATCAACAATAGCGGACTCACCGCCCAAAATCAAAAATAACATTCTTACTTGGTCAATACGTTTTTGAGAACGAAAACTAGCACGAATGTTAGATTCACCATTATTTTTAGTTAAAAAATAAAGTAAGTGTGATCCTAAAAGGCCTGTTCCACCAGTAACGACAATCATTAGACAAAACTAATGATTAATAACTACTTGGAATTTTTCTCAAGTAAAAGATTGTATTTTTCTAATAAATTGAGGTATTTATTTTTCCAGAACTCTACGGTATTATTGCTTTCAGAGTCGGAACCACTGTCCTCCAATTGCATGGCAACCGTCATGTTACGGTATTTTTTTAGCTCAATAATATCTTCTGAGAAATCATGATGAATGATTTTTCCTATTTCTAGAACGTAATCAATTGAAACATTCGGGTTTTCGAAGGCATTGTAGATCCACCGTCTACTTTTTTTTAATCGATGAGTAAGCTTTGTTAGAGGCATTCCGCTATCACGAACAGCTTTCTCTAAAATTTCTCCTTTGTGCTGCATTTCAAAGAAATCTTTTAAAGTTAATAACTACCTAACGCTTTGCTAGGTCATACATATGTAACAAAGTTACTGAAATATTTGTTCAGCAAGTATTATGTATGCAGAGTTTTTTTTTATTTTAGTTCATGCAGTAAACTAATCCCTTCTTGATTATGTTTGACGCTTCTTTTAGCAAATACTCGTCATGTACAGAGGAAACAAATCCAACTTCATAACCACTTGGGCCAAGATAAACTCCGTTGTTAAGTAAAAAAGAATGCAGTTTGTTAAAATGAGACATGTCAGCATCAATTTCCGAAGCTTGCCGAACGCGTTTTTTTCCGTTAAATGAGAACCAAAAAATGGATCCTATGGCCACTAATTCTACTGCCAAATTATTTTCTAAACAAAAGGCATTAATGTCATTTATGAAACTATTTGTTTTCTCGGATTGAGAAGTGTAAAAGTCTGTTTCGCTGCATTTTTTGAGTTGCGCCAAACCTGCGGCCATGGCAACTGGATTGCCAGAAAGCGTTCCAGCCTGATAAACAGGGCCATCGGGTGAGACAAAGGACATTATTTCTTTTTTTGCACCATAAGCACCAACGGGCAAACCACCCCCAATAATTTTGCCGTAGGTTACAATATCGGGTTTGATGTTGTAGAGTTCAGCCGCGCCTCCGAAAGCTACGCGAAAGCCTGAAATTACTTCATCGAAAATCAATAATATTCCATGATTTGAACAAATTTCTCTAACTTCATGAAGAAACGATTTGTCCTGAAGTATTAATCCATTGTTTGCGGGAATTGGCTCAATGATAATACAAGCAAGCTCTTCCTTGTAAGTAGAAATACAATTTTTAAGAGTTTCACTATCATTCAAAGGTAAAACTATTGTTTCGTTCGCTAATTGTTCCGGTACGCCTGCGCTTGATGATGTGCCAAATGTTGCCAATCCACTTCCTGCCTTTACCATTAATGAATCTACATGTCCGTGATAACAGCCATCAAATTTTATAATTTTCGATTTTCCGGTATACCCACGAGCCAATCGGATAGCAGACATGACCGCTTCGGTTCCTGAACTTACAAATCTTATTTTATCTATGAACGGGATTCTTTGTAAAATGAACTCTGCTAAGTTATTTTCATGTTTTGTTGGTGCTCCGAAACTTGCTCCATTTTTCAATGTGTCAATAATTGCTTCAAAAACATCGGGATCATTGTGACCATGAATAAGCGGTCCCCAACTACAACAAAAATCGATAAATTTATTCCCGTCTTCGTCCCAAAGGTAAGCTCCTTCTCCTTTTTGAATAAACAATGGAGTTCCACCAACTGATTTGAAAGCGCGTACAGGTGAATTTACACCTCCTGGAAAAAAGGTTTTAGATTTATCAAAAAGAGCTGCTGAGGCCACTCGACTTATTGGTTCATTTCTGTTCATTTCTCTTATCTTTGTTGTACAAAATTACGAACAATCAAGATATGTTTAAGTTTCAGAATTCCATTGATTTCGCGAGAAGCATGGATCAACAAGATGCATTGAAAGAATTCAGGCAAAAATTTATTTTCCCAACGTTTACTGAAAAACCAGTCATTTATTTTACCGGTAATTCCTTAGGTCTTCAACCAAAAAAAGCCTCAGAATATTTGAATGAAGAGTTGGAGGATTGGGCAAAATATGGAGTTGAAGGCCACTTTTTGGCGAGGAGACCATGGTATTCATATCACGAACAACTGACAGAATTGACTGCTAAAATCGTAGGTGCCAAACCTATCGAGGTTGTGGTAACGCATTCGCTCACTACGAACTTACATTTATTAATGGTCTCTTTTTACAGGCCACAAGGTAAAAGAACAAAAATACTTTGTGAGGCAAAGGCATTTCCAAGTGATCAATATGCTTTAGAATCGCAAGTTGCATTTCACGGTTTGTCGAAGGATCATCTTGTAGAAATATTCCCTAGGGAAGGCGATCAATTGATTAGAGAGGAAGATATTTTTGCCAAAATCGAGGAATTGGATGACGAATTAGCCTTGGTTATGATTGGGGGTGTGAATTATTACACGGGACAATTATTCGACATGGAAAAAATTACGGCCGCTGGACACGCTGTAGGAGCTAAAGTAGGCTTCGATTTGGCACACGCTGCTGGAAATATTAACCTCAAGTTGCACGATTGGGGTGTTGATTTTGCTGCATGGTGCGGTTATAAATACTTGAATTCTTCTCCAGGTGGTGTTTCTGGGATTTTTGTCCATGAACGTCATGCAAACGATCGCACACTACCTAGATTTGCAGGTTGGTGGGGATATGACAAGTCAAAGAGATTTAAAATGGAAGCTGGATTTCAACCTATGCCAGGTGCAGATGGGTGGCAATTAAGTAACGCGCCTGTATTGTCTATGGCTGTCCATTTAGCCTCCTTAGAAATTTTTAGTGAGGCAGGCATGGAAGCCATTGGTAAAAAAAGAGATCAACTCACGGAATATTTAGAATTCATCATAGATGATTTATCTGCTCGAAATCAAGAAAGGTGCACGTTTGAATTGATAACACCGCGGGATAAATCAAAAAGAGGAGCCCAGCTGTCAATAATGGCAAAAGGACAAGGAAAATCATTGTTTGAAGCGTTGAGTAAAGAGGGAGTTGTTTCAGATTGGCGAGAGCCAAACGTTATTCGCGTTGCACCTGCTCCGCTGTACAATTCCTTTGAAGATTGTTTTCGGTTTGGTGAGGCCTTGCAAGCTGCTATCCAATAACAAAGTTTTTAACGACTTCTGGAAAATATAGCTCCTCGAGTTGTCTTACTTTTTGTTCGATTTGATCTACATCATCTGATTTCGAAATAGTTACTTCATACTGAGCGATAATTTTTCCTTGGTCGTATATTTCAGAGACTTCATGTATGGTAATTCCTGTTTTTGTTTCACCTGCATTGAAAACAGCTTGATGAACATGACGACCATACATGCCTTTTCCACCATACTTGGGAAGTAGTGAAGGATGAATGTTTAATATTCGTTCTCTGTAATTTTTTATAATGTTAGGAGAAATTTTTTTAAGAAATCCTGCAAGAATTATGTGAGTGACATGTTTTTCCTGGCAAATTCTTTCTATTTGTATATTCAATTCATCGGTATCTCCAGATAGCTCAAGATATTCTAACTTTCGGTCATTGCAAAAACTCTGAATTGATTCGTTATTTTTGGAGGATAACACAATGAAACTACAACAAGTTCTTAAAGGTTCAAAATTAATCATCCGGCGCGCGTTGGATCCTGTTCCTGAAATCAATATGGCTATTTTAGGTGAATTCATGGGATTACAAAGTTAGAAAACAATAAGGGATTATGAAATTCTTTGGATTTAGTTGATAAATAATCACGATTTATTTTGTTTTTTGGCAGTTTGTTTTTTTCTTTGCAGGCTGAAACCTTTAAATTATTTAAGATGTCTGAAATCAAAGCTAAAGTTATCGCGATTATCGTTGATAAACTGAATGTTGAAGAGAGTGAAGTAACGAACGAAGCGAGCTTCACAAATGACTTAGGTGCCGATTCATTGGATACCGTAGAGTTAATTATGGAATTTGAAAAGCAATTCAACATTTCTATTCCAGACGATAAAGCTGAGGGCATCCAAACAGTTGGTGATGCAATCGCTTACATCGAGGAAAACGCGAAATAATTTGTTATTCCGATCGAACCATGCAATTAAAAAGAGTTGTTGTAACAGGAATGGGGGCGTTAACTCCGCTAGGAAATTCTCTTGAATCCTATTGGGAAGGATTAATTTCTGGAAAAAGCGGTGCTGCTCCAATCACCCAGTTTGATGCGACTCTATTTAAAACACAATTTGCTTGTGAGCTTAAAGGATTTAATGTGGATGACCACATGGACAAAAAAGAGGCTCGCAAGTTGGATCAATTTTCTCAGTACGCCATAGTTTCCGCAACGGAAGCTATGGTTGATGCTGGTTTAATGGAATCGAATCCAAATTTGGATAAAATTGGTGTTATATGGGGATCAGGAATAGGAGGTCTTAAGACTTTTCAAGAAGAATCTAAAGATTTCTTCCGAGGTGATGGAACACCTAGATTCAATCCATTTTTTATTCCAAAAATGATAGCTGACATCGCTGCAGGTCATATTTCGATAAAATATGGATTGAGAGGACCAAATTATGTAACAGTTTCCGCTTGTGCCTCTTCTACGAATGCGATTATTGATGCATTCAACCTCATACGTTTGGGTAAGGCAGATGCAATTGTCACCGGCGG
>DORI01000054.1:0-1674 GCA_003512365.1 Crocinitomicaceae bacterium
TCAAATGCAATACTCTCTGTTTGGCGGTGTCATTTAAAGTGTGTAAATAGCGCGGGTAAAAAATTATTGGAATCTGAATACATCAAACTACGTGCTTAATTTCTCATACTCTCTCCGTGGTGTCAAAATTTTTTTTATAAAAAAATAAAAAATTATTGTTGCGTTAAATAAAGCCTCTGTGGTCGAAGTGTGGATAAGTCTGTGGGCGATAATGTGAAAATGGCTTTTTATTTTCATATTTCGTCCATAGGCTTATCCACACGGCCNNGAAGGGTCGTCCACAGAGAACCTTAGCGTTGTTTTTTTATTATGCTTTTTCTAGGTTTATGCCGAAAGCTGCTCCGGAAAACGATCTTCAAACAAGATAGCAAAGTGATTAAGTGCTTGTTTCCAGTCACGTATAGGCATATTCCATTTTTTAGACACCCCGCGAATGGCCAAATAAAGAACTTTCATAATGCCGTCTTCAGTTGAAAAGTGCCCGCGGTTTCTTACTGCTTTTCGTAGGGTACTATTCAGTGATTCAACGATGTTTGTTGTATAAATCACGCGCCTGATCTCTTTTGGAAACTGCAAAAACGGCGTTATTTTTTCCCAGTTATTACGCCAAGATTTAACAATAGCTGGGTATTTGTCGCCCCACGCGATTTCAAATTCATCCAAGGCTTCTTGCGCCAGTTCAATTGTATTTGACTGGTAAATCTTCTTCAGATCAGCAGCAACCGCTTTTTTATCCGTATAAGGTACATAATTCAGAGAATGGCGCATCATATGTACGATGCAAGTCTGGAAGATGGTTTTAGGGAACGCCGCCTCTACAGCCTCAGGAAGCCCTTTAAGACCATCCGCACAAAGAATAAAAATATCTTCCATCCCTCTGTTTTTCAACTCAGTTAAAACATACAACCAAAATTTAGCACCTTCATTTTCACCCAAATATAACCCAAGAACCTCTTTTTTCCCTTCAAGCGTAATTGCATAAACAACATAAACTGTTCGATTGCATACAGCTCCATCCAAGCGTGCTTTAACAACAAATCCATCAATAAATACAATGGGATAGAGTTCTTCTAGGGCTCGATTACGCCAGTCTGTAACATCCTCTAAAATGTTATCGGTTATCGATGAAACNNCCGTCACCTCGCCCAGAACCGCATCAGTTATTGTGGATATTAAGTCGGGAGAAACTTCCGTGCCGTAAAATTCTAAAACGTGCTCCTGGATATCTCGAACAGTCATGCCTCGCCCATACAGCGATAAAATTTGATCATCAACTTCTTTCAGCCGGCTTTGTCGCTTCTCAATTAAAATAGGTTCAAACTCACTTTTACGATCGCGGGGAACAACCAGCTCTAACTCACCTTGGTTTGTCTTGACGGTTTTTGTCGTTTTTCCATTCCTAGAATTACCGCTATTATGACCCTCTATGGCATGTTTCTCGTAACCTAAATGGTGGGTCATTTCACCTTCAAGCATCCTCTCAAGCAGTCTCTTTGATAACTCATTGAGCAACCCGCCTCTTCCAAAAACATCCTCTTGGGTCTTGGATGTGCCAATAATGTCATCTAACATATCATCTGTAATAGCCATGTAACTATCCTTTGTGTTTGGTATTATCCCTTTATCAAGATAATACCGGATTATGGCTATTTACACAGTTTAAATGACAGGCCC
>DORI01000054.1:1691-3125 GCA_003512365.1 Crocinitomicaceae bacterium
CATTCCGCTTCTTTTCCCAATGAGCCAATTCATCAATCAGTAATGCTTTGTTTGCAATACGTCTATCCAAACATTGTTGATTCATATTGCCAATTTCAATTTCCGCCATATTTAACCAACTGGCATGTTTGGGTGTATAATGAAACTCCAAACGCCGTAATATGCGACGCGCCTCAGCAGGGGGGAATGCTTTGTATAATGAAGCTTCGTGGTGAGTGCATAAATTATCTAACACGACCCGAACAACTTCGGCTTCAGGATAATCATGATCAACTAATTCACGCATGCATTCAGCAAAATCCACAGCAGTTTTTCGATCGGTAACCTTTGCTTTTCTCCATCCACGATGCCGATCAAAAAACATAAAAATATTGGCCATTCCGGCACGCTGATATTCGTAATCATCTTTGGCAACCTTACCAGGCTTCATCGGTATGGGCTCATTAACATGGTCAACAAGCTGTTTGCCAGCCTCATCAAAATTAATCACAGGGCGTTGAGGATCCGCTGGTTCAGCGTAAAGATCCAAAACGTGTTCCATGCGTGCAATATATGCTGCATCTAATTTGCCAATGCACCACATTTTTTTCTGCCATGGTTTCAAATCATTATCTTTTAGTCTTTGGCGTATCGTTTCTGGTGAAATTGTTTCAAGTTCTGTCAGTGAAATTAATTGGTCACCTAACATGCTTAAGGTCCATCGGCAGCGTCCTTTGGGTGGTTCGCTACATGTTATTGCAATTAACAATGCCTCCTGATTAGCATCTAATTTACGCGGTTGACCACTACGTGGATCATCATGAATCGCGTCCGATAGTCCATATTCAACGAAGTAGCGTCTTGTACGATGTATCGTTGACTGGCTAATCAACAGTAATTCTGCAATAGCATCGTCCGTATAAATCTGAGCATGACTCATTAACAAAATTTGAGCGCGTTTTATTTTTCGAGCCGAATGTTTACCTTGCGATGTTATTTGCTCTAATTCCGATTGTTCGTCTGCATTCAAAACGACTTTATATTTAATCACGATCAACGTATCCTTGTTATTTAAAAATATGCTATTTGATCATATGAAGACTGACTTGTCGATCGATGAAGAAGAAAAAAGTTATACTGAAAAACAGGGCCAATACCTGGCATTTATTTTTTACTACACGAAAATAAATGGTGTTCCTCCCGCGCAAATTGATTTACAGCGTTATTTCGCGGTAACACCACCTACCATTCATCAGATGATTTTACAGCTTGAGAAAAAGGGATTGATTTCACGCACTCCAAACACAGCAAGGTCGCTTAAACTTCGCATCTCAGAAGAGCAACTACCAAGATTAAAATAAAATCAGTTTGTACTGGGCAACTTGTCAAAACTAAATGGAAAAGGTACTAGGATACACAAGCCATATTGCACTGGGCCTGTCATTTAAACTGTGT
>DORI01000108.1:0-2766 GCA_003512365.1 Crocinitomicaceae bacterium
TGGTGTTGTTGTTGGTGTTGTTGTAGGTGCTGACGCATTGGGAATGGGAAACGCCTTTATTGCTAATTCTTGGGGTGCTTCCTCAGGATATTGGAATCCCGCGGGGTTATTAGGTGTAAATAAATGGCTTGAGGTTAGCTTCATGCATTCTGAATTTTTTGCGGGAATTGCAAAATATGATCAACTAAGTTTAGCTCACGCCATTGATGAAAAAAGTGCCCTTGGTTTTACAGCCATTCGTTTTGGAGTAGACGACATTCCGAATACTACGCAGTTGATAGACAACAATGGTGTTATAAACTACGACAATATCTCATCATTTAGTGCAGGTGATTATGCGTTTATGGGGTCCTACGCTAGAAAAATAGGCAATGCATTCTCTTTGGGTGGAACCGCCAAAGTTATTTACAGAAATGTTGGAGATTTCGCAAGATCATGGGGTTTTGGGTTAGATGCCGGAATGAAATACCAAATTGGAAAGCATTGGACGGCAGCAGCAATGTTGCGGGATGTTACCTCAACATTCAATGCATGGACATTTACTTTAGATGAGCAAGCATCAGATGTCTTTCTAGCTACAGGGAATTCTTTACCGAAAAATGGATTAGAACTCACCTTGCCAAAACTTATTTTAGGATATGGAGGAAATGTCCCGGTTGGGTCTGCGGGATTCAGTATCGGAGGAGAAATTGATTTTGATATAACCAGTGACGGAAGAAGAAATGTATTAATAAGCGCCTCTCCATTCTCAATTGATCCACATGCCGGAATGCAAATTGGCTTTAAGAAATTAATAAGAGTTCGTGCAGGAATAAGTAATATTCAACGTGTTACCTCTCTTGACAATGAACAATCTATCAATGTACAACCTTCAATTGGTCTTGGAATGGCTTTAAAAGGATTTCATTTAGATTATGCCTTTACTGACATTGGAGATGCATCAGTTGCCTTATATTCACATGTTGTCAGTATTCGTTTAGGTTTGAATAAAAAATAGTGGGGATTTCAAAAAAACTTACAACTGAAAATTGCAGTGTCGTCTACAAAATTAAGTTTTCCTCTCCATTCGTCCAATTTAGAAAGAATAATGGTATTCAAATCCTCCATGCTAAGTGGTGAATAAGATTGGATGTTTTTTATTAGCCGATCCAAGCCAAAATGCTCCCCATTTTCATTTTCTAATTCTACAATTCCATCTGTATAGAGAACAAATGTTGTGTTGGGCATTAATTCAATTCGCCCTACATTAACATATGGAAGCTCATCTAACATACCAAGTCCAATACATCCTTCCTTGAGAAGCGTTGGCTTCTTACCGTGCCATAAAATAGGATGATTGTGACCTGCATTCACATATGTTAACTCTCGGGTATGCGCATTATAATGAGCGAGAAAAAAGGTAATAAATTTTTCGCCATTTGTGCTCTTAATGACTTTTTTATTGAGCTCTTCCATTAGGAAGGGCAATTCAAAGCGTTGATATTTAAATAAAGTTCTGATTGTAGCCTGAAAATTGGCCATTAGCAAAGCCGCACTAATTCCTTTTCCTGAGACATCCGCAATACAGATTATGTACTCGTCATCTCCCAAAGGGATAAAATCATAGTAATCCCCTCCGATTGCATGTCGAGGTATGTATTTGGCACTGATATCCATTTTCCGGTTGGATGGTAAATCAGAAGGGAATAATAATTTCTGCATTTCAGAGGCTACCTCTAACTCTTTTGAAATGCGTTCTTTGATTATACTTTGCTTCACGAGCCTTTTATTCTCAATAGCAACCGTAATAATATTTGTTAGCGTTTGCGTAAAATGAAAATGACTTGTTTCTAATTGAGAACTCGAAACATTGGAGGATATTAACAGATATGCAAGCGGATTATCCAAATGAAAAACAGGGATTACTGCTTGAAACTCTTTCAAGAGTGAATAATTTGAACTTTCCACTAAGGTTATTTCTCTGATCTTATTGAGGTGTTGCTGAATTAATTGAAAATCTAATTTCCCTCTGAATCCAACTTTCACTATACAATCCCAATTTTCATTGGCATGAAGGAGTACAAATTTTCTAAATCCAAGTNNCAATAAAGAATTGAGCTTGTTGTCTTTAAGCTCTAATTGGTAGTGCACATCTTTTTTCTTGGAAATAATCATCGGTTTCCTTTTAAAAATTCCGGTAACATTCGCAACGCAGCCATCTCTTTAAATTTTTCTTTCACTTCCCCACATGGACTTCCAAAATACGTTTTTCCTGGTTCTAAATCTTTTGAAATCCCTGATTGTGCTAATACGGTAACTCCGTCGCCAATATGCACACCACTCGCACAACCCACCTGACCCCAGAACGTAACATTGTTATCGATTTTTACACAACCTGCCACACCAACTCCTGCGGCAAATAGGCAACTTTCACCAATTTGTGTGTCGTGACCAACTTGAACCTGGTTATCAATTTTTGTCCCGCGACCAATTGTTGTTAGGCCCGTAACTCCTGCATCAATCGAACATAAGGCACCAATCTCTACATTGGATTCAATTAGAACGCCTCCACAAGTATGCATTCTATCGTATCCATCATTTTTTTTCTTGTAATAAAACGCATAATGACCTATGACAGAATTCGCGCCGATGATTACGTCGTCCTTAATGGTAACGTTATCCAAGATAACAACCCCTGCATGCAAAACAACATTTTTACCGATCCGCACATTATTCCCAAGGTAAACATTTGGATAAAGAATTACGCTGTCGTGAATATCTTGTACT
>DORI01000108.1:2807-3258 GCA_003512365.1 Crocinitomicaceae bacterium
TGAATAATTAAGGCTTTACCTTCAGGGCAATCTACTTTATTATCAATGATGATGGTAGTTGCGGCAGATTTTAACGCTTTTTCGTAATACTTAGGATGGTCGACAAAAACAATGTCGCCATGTTCCACCATGTGAATTTCATTTATCCCGGTGATCTCATGATTAGGGTCGCCTACAAAATCAAATCCGAATTGGGCGCATAGTAATTTTAACGAATGGGGCTTATCAAATTTCATAGCTTTCCTTGGTGGTGAAAATACCGCGAAGAATGCCACTAAAATCTCTTCAACCCAATAGTTTTCACCTACGAAATGTTTAAATTCATAAAAAATAGACATCAAAATGAAAATTAACTTGTATTTTCAAAAGAAATAACTAAATTTGCAATCCATTTTTGAAATAGAATTAACATGAAAAAAGATATTCACCCAGAAGATTACAGATTGGTAGT
>DORI01000178.1 GCA_003512365.1 Crocinitomicaceae bacterium
TTTTTCATAACACTAGTATTAAACAATAAAACAACCTCCTACGGTCAGTGATTAAAAATTACTGCTGAGAGATAGTATTGTTCATTTCATAGTGTCCGCGTTTCAAAGCATAACGCAAAGCCGATACCGATATTTTATATAATTTGAAAAAAGAATTTTAGGGCTCTGCGAAGTTAATAGTCTCGCGATTCCGTTTCAACTAGTAAATCGAAAAAACCAATCACCAAAATTCGCTATACTTGAATAACCTTAACTAAAAAAACCTACTAAGAATGAAAAAAATACTTCTTTTAATTATCTGCACATTCACCACCAGTTTATCTTGGGGGGATTCCCCATTAACATATACGGAATTCCACAAAGCTTACATCGATGTACCGATCGTGCAAAGAGCACTAAGTTCGAANNGACACAAATCCCTTGGATGTGAAATTAGCCATTATCAACGCTATTGGATGGAGCAATAATGGAACTAAAAGAAGTGAAGCATTTTTGAATTTTGTGGTAAAAACAAAAAAATATAACGCCGGAATAAACGGCAAATCCATTGCCTTTAAATGGAATGCAACGGCCGATGAGTTGATTTGCTTCGCATACATTCGAGCTATGGAAGATTATTTTGATGTAATATATCCGAATGAAATCGCTCAATTGGCTTTGCAGAAAAACCCTAATAGCCTTGCCGTCAACCTTATTTCCGGATTAATAAAAGCACAAGGATTATTCTTATTAAATGAGTGGTGTTATGCCGCCACACAGTTTAATTCAATAGAAAAGAACACCCTATTGACAGCGGATCTCAGAACAGATGGAAAAAACATTATTTGCGAATATATCCAATCAATGGGGACCAATTGCAAATAGAAAATACCATACCACAACTGCAATAGTGTTTCAGAACTGAAAGTTGATCTACTTGAAAATTTCGAAGCGTTCTCTTAGTTCTAAAATACATTCTTCTTCCTTGTCCTTTGCAATTGACCTCGACTCAATTTCATAGGGATTATTCCAATAGCCAACAGCTTTATTGAATTCTATATAAGATGTATTAAAAGACCTATTCTTTTGAGTCGCATGTACAAACTCATGAATTATTGTATTGGTCAGCTCCCGTATAGTTCTATGTTTATTTACATAAATTACCATTTCGTTTTTGCTGGGCCGATAGACACCCCAAATCCTATTATTCATCTCATAGCTCACAATCAAATGTGGCTTTTTTATTTGCGCATGATTTATCCGTCTGATACACCATTTTAGCACGAGATTAGCATATTGACTTTTTGGAATACACAATTTGTTGATTGATGGATCAATGATNNCCCTAATCACCATTATTGAGCTAACAACAACAATAATGGCGCAGACAAATAGAATTGAAAGCAATAAAGTCTCTATCATTTATTTAATAAATCTATCATGGGCGAATCAAGTTCTATTTTCTTGTAATAGCAAACTGTAATTTACACTTTTTACAAAACCCAGTCATCTCGTTAAAATGATTCCCGCCTTCTGCATCTCTCATAATGCAACTTTTATTGGGACAATGTGGTAGTCCAAAATTATGACCTAGTTCATGTTTGATCAACTTTGCCAATTGTTCCTTTTTATTTGAATGAAGCCTATGAGTTGAGTTGATGTTTACCTTTTGGGAGGGAACAATATTTTTTGAATTAGGCTGATAGCCCAATCCCATTATTCCATAATCAGGGCTTCCAAAACCTAATTTACCTTTCCATTTTTGGGGATTTTCCCGATTTTGACAAAGATCAGATTCGGTAACTCCCACGAGAAAAGTCTCATTGGGATATTTTCGTTTAACATACAAATCTTGCAAGTGCCACAACATTTTGTTTGCGTCGTATCGCTTACGAATTCCAACAAATGCTGTACGCGGCAAATTCATCTTGGGTAGAATCTTTACAATAGAAAAATCCTTTTGCAAGCTATTCTTAACATAAGCCAAATATCCCGCAGTCACGTTGCCAAATGGCTGAATACAAACAATTAATTTACTCGATTCTCCCGATTTATGGGCTAACAGGGATTCTGAATCAGACTTTGACCCACATGAATTCAACAAGACACCCAGAAGAAAAATTATATTGATTCTTATTATTCTTTTCATGCCGAATTTCAAATCTATGGTAAAATTCTAATTGGAGTGCCAACGGCGGTGTTTTCGTATAAATAATCAACCTCTTCATCAGTAACCGCAATACAACCCGCTGTCCAATCATAGAAGCGATGGAGTTTCCCCAATTTCCTGTATTTTTTCAATAGGCCATGTATTTTAATAGCGCCGCCCGCTTTCTGGCCCGCCCTACTTGCAAATGATCTATCGTTTTGATTAGGATACGAAATGCCCAAATTCTTATGCGCCACACTCTTGGGGTTTTTTCCATCAATTTCATACAAACCCTCGGGTGTTTTCCCGTCTTTTTCATATCGCTTTTTACCCTTAGGATGAAATCCCAGGGAAATTCGGAATTCCCCTGAGACATCACCATTGCGAAAAAACATCAACTTCCGTTTTGATTTATACACTTGAATACTGTCGATATTGCCAGTGCCTCTAATTATAGCCGACTTGAGTTCTGTACCACCAAAATAAATAAAAATGGCCCCGAACAGAAATAATAAAACTATTAGCCCACGTTTCATTTTTTATTTATTAATACTTTTAACATTCTCCTTTAACTCACCAATAGCCATTACCCCATCTATATATGGCTTGGATTCGTCCATATACAATCCACAGTAAGCAACTTTACCATCGGACCTTCTTTGAAGCGCTACATACCCTTCAGCTTTTGTCGCCAAGAACTGAAACCGGAGGGACAATATATGACCACTTTGAGGAAATACTTCCACTATGCGGCTTGTAATTACCCCATCAGTTTTAAACACCAGACTATCCAAATCTATTTCATAAATAGTGCTATTGGGATAAGCAAGAATACAATCAATGGAACTGTCATTTTGGAAACACTTATCGAGAGTCATCATGGGGTTGCGATTATTATACACTATAAAAGGACCACGGTTTTCGACCTTAAAGGAATAGGATTGCCCAAATACGCCACCACTGATTACAATCATTATTGCGATAATATAAATTTTTAGATTTTTCATATTGTTGTCATTTAAGTTAAACATCAGTTTTTTACAATTCTATTGAGAAAGTTTGATTTCTGTGGATGCATGAGTGGTTTAAGACTTTTTGCCGATGCATTATTGAGCGAAGCAACAAATCCGGTATTATAAACATCATAATCCCACTCCATGATTACCATCTTTTCAAGTTCTGACAAATCCAGCACCACCAATCGACCGTCCATGCCTGATCGAAATCGCAATTCATACACTTGGAAAGTCAGACCAAATTCAATTGGTTCTCGAACATTTGTAATTCTACATTCAACCATTTCTCCATCAAAGCGTTGATATTTAACAACTTTCTTCTTTTTGTCAATCACAATGGAATCTGGAGAATTATATGTCAAGTACACCATATTAGAAGTGTCACCAAAAAATATTTTGGCCATGAAATTTGAAGAATCTGGATATTTAAAACTCGCCGATGAGTCAGCCACTAAGCCCATCTTCATTATTCGTTGCGCTTGTATTTCACCACTAAGTAGACACAGACAAAAGGCCATAATTAGAATTTCAATTTTTAAGGTTTTCATAACAACATTTTTAACTGTGAGACAATTACTTGAGGACCAATTTATAACCTCCACCTAAGTTGGGTGGATACTTGCCAAACTCTTCTAAGGTTAACCAAACATTGCCAGTAGGATCTTGATTATAATCTTTTTCAGAATGATAGATTTTACCATTGTAACCAATGTAACCTTCATCCATTGCAGCAATAAATGTAGCATCTTTAGATTTTGGTCGAGGATAGTAGGCACCTACCTTATTCATAGTGCGCTTACCAAAACCTACACCGATGAGTTGTGCAAATTTATCAGCAGCGTCCTGATCTTGAGTTGCTACGATTCCATTACCAAATACAAATTGAAAATCATCGAAGGAATTCACGTTGCCATCATCAAAGAAGCTGGGCAATGCTATTGCTGATGTATCCATCACAACTTCATCATTTTTTGTCTTATGAGGATTTTCTTGCTGACTCAACAGCAATGAAGAATTGCCTAAAAGGAAAAAAAAAATAATAACGTCAAAGGGCAATTGGCCAAAGGGCCGGCGAAAACTGATTGATTTGTTTTTCATAACACTATGTATTAAACAATAAAACACCCTCTTACGGTCAGTTATTCAAAATTACTGCTGAGAGGTAGTATTGGTCATTCCATAGTGTGCGTATTTAAAACCATAACGGCAAAGTGCGTGCCAAAATTGTCTCCTCATTATACTATAAGAGACAGTAAACCCTACAATTTACATCTTGACTTCAAAAGCCTTACTTACCAGAATACACACTAAAATTTAGCCATGAAATAAAAATGAAGATTACTATATGCAATTTGAAGACTTAATAACAAAGGGTGATAAATCACTTATCATAGACTGAATTACCACACCATTCACAAATTTGCAGCTTACCAATATTGGGATTTTTACAATGTATGCAATTAGTGGATATATGATGATTTTTAGTGTCAATAACGCTATTTGAACCGTTTTTGACTAACCACCAAAGAAGAAAGTAAATTAGAGCAACCGCGCCGCTCCCAATGCCAAACGACAATCCCCCAACTCCAAAAAACAAAACAATAAAAACGACTCTTAAAAAACTGGAGTTTACACCCAACCAAGATGCAAACCCTGCGATAACACCTCCGAGCCACTTATCCGATG
>DORI01000008.1 GCA_003512365.1 Crocinitomicaceae bacterium
AGTAAGAGGAATCACGTCTTGAGGCACTGAGGCCCATCTGAGATTGTATGCCCGTTGTCTTAATTGATTAAAGTCAATTTGATCTGTTTGAAACATTTTTCAATTAATTTACACCAGTTTAAAATACTTGCGTGAGTTTCGTAAATTTAGTAAATATGTTTCATAATGGCCAATGAAACTTTAATTTTTGGTTAAATCGCGAATTGAATAAATCCTGATTGCGTTACATTTTCANNAATATACGTGTAGAACATCTCTTAAAAATAAAACCCCAACAAATGTCGGGGTTTTCGTAGCGTATGCCCTGACCGAATGAAATGAGCGTCGCTCGACATTTTAGTCTTTAAATTTCAACGATTTAATCTATGTAGGGTTCTTTGAGAGTTTATTCATTTAGTTAATTTTTAAAGTTTAATAAATTAAATTGGATTAAGTTAATTCAAGAGAAGGCATCGATTATCATCTTATTAAATGTAAAAAACCATTATAATCTATGCTTTTTTCGTCACAGGCTGTCAGAATGACTAATTTCCAAAAATATACACCATCATTAGAATCCTTTCCTTCCAATGTTTTTCCATTCCAACCCGAATTTGGATTGTCAGTTTCATAAACTTTATTTCCCCATCTGTTTAAAATTTCTAATTTGTAATTTTCTATTGATTGAGCATTTTGATTTTCAAGTATTTCTATATAAGGAATAAAGACAGTATTAACTCCATCATTGTTTGGTGTAAAAACATTAACTGGGTGAGATTCTAATAGTATTTTATTTAAATCAATTTTACCCGTGATTAATATTGTATCTGTCAATTTGTAACCGATACATTTAGAATCATTAACTGTAACTACATAACTTCCTGGACTTAAATTTTCAGCAATATTACCAAATTGAGGAGGTGTAGTATTCCATGTAATATTATAAGGTGGCGAACCTCCAGAAATTTGAATACTTGCACTTCCGTTTTCATTGCAATCAGATTCTACTATATTAGCCTCTATGTTAATATACTCATATTGACAATTTGAATTGGTTTGAATGGAAATACTACCAACTGAATTGTAACCGGAAACTAGAAGCTCATTAGTTGATTTTAAAACAATATCAGTAATTGTATCTGAATAAGGAATTATGTTTATTAAATTTAAAAGTGAGTCATAGTGAAGTATTTCATTTCTGTGACCGATAAATAAATTTTCGCATTTATCCACAGCAATTCCTCCCCATAAAATTTTCAAAGAGTCGATTGTGCTGCAGCATGTGTCAATTGAAAAACTATTTAATAATGTCCCAGTGTCTCCGTCCCACTTTTTGACTCTGTATCCGTTGGTAGTAAATACTTTTTTATTAATTGTTGCAATTCCATTATATCCGTTTTCAAATTCAGTTTGATCGGATGATAAGTAAAAAAAATTGGTTGAAGCTTCAATGAAATTATAACCTGAAGATACGTTATAATTGATTGGAAATAAATTAGGTAATGAAAGTTTTACAAGTTGATTATCAAATAAACCATCGCTTGGAAGTCGTCGATTAGTTACTTGGTAGCAATATCCAAATTCATCCAATGCCAACATATTCACATCATGGCAGCAATTTTCGGTTTCAATGTATTGAACCATTGTCATTTGTGAAAGGGAAGTATCTAAAAAACATGTTTGATAGGTTGGGTTAGATGTACCGCCTCCAGCAATAACTGCTTTATTGTCACAGGAACTAAAGGAAATACGCCACATTTCACTAAATTGACTGTTCCCCGGGAAAAAAGCGAGTTCTTGTGCATTTTTATCTAATTTAATCACCTTTGCGCCGTCAGCGTTATTAAAACCTTCTACAAGGTAGATATGATTAATTGATTTGTCTATTGCAAAATCACCATAATATCCTAATAAAAAATCAGGCTGATAAACCCAAATAATTTGACCTTGACTATTTAGCTTTATAAGTTTAGTAAAATATGTCCCCAATTCAAGTTGGGCATATACATTATTTTCATTGTCAACGTCAACGTCATAAACTCTGTAAGAGGAAGGTTCTAAATTTGTGATTACCCACGGATCCAAAATAATGGTTTTTGTAATTTTTTCGAATGGAAACTCAAATCCAATAACATCTTTTTTAATCTTGTAATTACAATTTATTGGATTTAAAGAACTCTTTTCGAAAACCGTCCATAAACTATCTTTAAAATTTCCGATTTCACATTCAAAAGACAGTAGTTTCTGATTAATCAAATAAGGCTTTGAATTCGGAATTTGAATCTTGATGTCTGAAACGTTACTTCCTTTGTTTAAAATGAAATTATATTTTAGTACTTCTCCTTCAGTTATTAGAAATTCAAGATCAATTTTACTGTAGATATTTTTGTAGATGATTTTCTTATAACCGTTGGTAAAAATTGTTTCTCTCTTGTTATTTATTTTTTTACTAAACGAAAAATAATAGGGAAGCTCTTCTTCAAATGATATTTGAACATTGTTATTCGTATTCAAAAAAACATAACGAATAAAATTTGTATCAATTACCACATTATTATACTCTTCTTCTGATTGATTATTATTTGTAGAAAATGCAATTTCAGAATCTTTTCGTTTATGTTGTACAATGAAAAAGCCATTCTTTGTAAAATAATAATTAGCCCCTTTTAATTCGGCATGAAACAATATTATAGAATTTTGAAAATCGATTAATTGTCCGTTATTTTTCACAAAACAAATCTGTTTTCCAAGGTTTGAATTCTGCCAATTTACCTGTCCATGAATCTTTAAAAAAGAACAGAAAAGNNAAGAAGTTCTTTTATGGCCTAAATATTTTTTTGATAAACTACCTTTGAAGCGAAAAATTCTATTGTTTGAATATTGCATACAGAAAAAAATTTATTTGTATCAAATTTAACAATAAATAG
>DORI01000118.1:0-294 GCA_003512365.1 Crocinitomicaceae bacterium
GGATTTGTTTTTAGGTCGTTGATTAGATTTGCGATTTGGTCTATTTGTTCTGGTATCCAAGCTGTGTGTGCATTAAATTCTATAGACTTATCAACTAATTTACCTTTCCACTTTCTCCATTGCTTCCCATAAACAGGACCTAGTTCACCCCATTTCTTAGCAAATTCGAAATCTGTTTTGATTTGTTCAATAAACCAATTCATTGAACCAACATCTTCAGTTGTTTGTTTACTCACATAATTCTTATAAGCGTCACCATCCCAAATATGAACATCATTATCAACAAGGTATTTA
>DORI01000118.1:320-2795 GCA_003512365.1 Crocinitomicaceae bacterium
ATTTAATGTTTGTATCACCACGCAAGAACCATAACAACTCTGTTACAATTCCTTTCCAGTACATTTTCTTTGTGGTAAGTAAAGGAAAACCATCTTTCATCTTGTGTCTAATTTGCCGACCGAATACCGATACGGTTTTACCATTGCGTGTATCTTTCACGGTACCGCATGTTATTATTTCAAACAAAAGATCCTGGTATTGTCTATCTAAACTATTCATCGCGTTTCTTAGAAAATAAAGATTCAATTGCAATTACAAATGCTGCTATAGGATATATTATAAATCCTATCCAAAATGCACGTATGCCAATCATCATACGTTTAAATTTACCGGGTTTTTTTCTTTTAATCATACAATTCTAGAATTAAGTAAATTGATAAGAGCTTGTACTTCCCCAAACTCAGTGAATCAAATATTAGGATGAGTATCAAACAATTCTACATACCATTGACCTGTCTCATCTACTTCATCACTTGCACACGAAATAAATCCGAAACCAATAACTACATCATGAGTATAATAATAAAATGATGAATCGGTAGTTGTTTCTCCCGTCTCTGTATCTGTAATTGTAATGGTATCCGAACTGTCTTCTCGTTTGAATCCTAGCAATTGAAGTTGTTTTTCAGTCATAATATATTATATTAATTTATNNGTACTTACCAACTGCTGCGTTGCACCAAAAGAAATTGCAGCAATGTCAAGAATGTTATTAGAATTTGAGTTTCCAAATTATTTTATAGAAAATGCAGGTGGATGGACAGGTGATGAAAATAGTGTTAATGAAAAAGTAAAAGCATTTATATCAAACGAATTTGATAATAGAGTTATTATAATAGATGAAATTCAAAATATTAAAACAGATAAAAAAGAAGAATTAAAAAAAAGTATTCAACCTATTTTACAAGCAATTATAAGATATGCAAAAAATATTAAACTTATTTTAATGAGTGCAACACCAATGTTTGATAGACCAGATGAAATAATATATTATATTAATTTATTCACACATTTCAAAATCTACATCTGGAATTGTTTCGCAAAAAAGAAAGTGGGTTGAGTTTCTCAATACATGATCCGCCCCAACCCAGTCTCTATATATTTGTACATACTCCATGTTTGGTTGTTCGTCTAATCTAGGAGCAAAGTGTGAAATGAATTGCGTCCTTAGTATTTTGTATGCTATGTTGTTATGTACTTGAATTTGCATTACATCATCGGCATTTGTGGTTCATCATCTTTTGTAGGTTCATCTACAATTACACATTCCGTCATCAAGATCATTGATGCAATTGAAACTGCATTCTCTACTGCCGTTCTGGTTACTTTGGTTGGATCAATAACACCCATTTCATACATTGACCCGTAAGCTCCGCTATGAGCATTATATCCAAAATCGCCAGTACCTGATTTTACATTCGATACTACTACTGCACCTTCGGTACCCGCATTCTCAACTATCTGTCGAAGTGGAGCTTCAATGGAAGCCTTTACTAAATCAATACCAATATTTTCATCAGCATTGGTGCTTTTTAATGCGTCTAATGCGGGCTGACATCTAATCAAAGCAACTCCCCCACCAGGCACGATACCTTCTTCTATTGCGGCTCTAGTAGCAGCTAATGCATCATCTACTCGGTCTTTCTTTTCTTTCATTTCCACTTCGGTTGGCGCACCCACATAAAGCACCGCAACACCTCCAGCTAATTTTGCAAGACGCTCTTGCAGTTTCTCACGGTCGTAATCCGACGTAGTGGACTCAATTTGAGCACGGATTTGATTTACCCTGGCCTGAATTTCTTCTTTCGTTCCCTTACCATTGATAATCGTTGTGTTGTCTTTGTCGATATCTACTTTTTGGGCTTGACCAAGCATTTCCATAGTAACATTGTCCAAGGTCATTCCTCGCTCCTCAGAAATTACCTGTCCACCTGTGAGGATTGCAATATCCTCCAACATCGCTTTTCTACGATCCCCAAACCCTGGTGCTTTAACCGCCGCCACTTTTAATGAACCTCTCAAACGGTTTACCACCAAAGTACCAAGGGCTTCCCCATCTACGTCTTCTGCGATAATCAAGAGGCTTTTTCCTGCTTGCACCACTGGCTCAAGGATTGGAAGCAATTCTTTCATACTCGAAATTTTCTTCTCGGTGATTAATAGAAGCGGATTTTCCATTTCAGTCACCATTTTTTCTGTGTTGGTGACAAAATATGGAGAAAGATAACCTCTGTCAAATTGCATTCCTTCTACGGTCTTCATTTCGGTTTCTGTGCCTTTCGCCTCCTCCACGGTGATTACCCCATCGTTGCCCACCACCTTCATGGCTTCGGAAATCAATTTTCCAATTGTTTCATCGTTATTGGCAGAAATGGTGGCAATTTGTTCAATTTTAGATGCATCTTGCCCAACTTCTCTTGAAATAGATTTTAAATTTTTGACCACTTCTGCAACTGCTTTATCAATTCCTCTTT
>DORI01000118.1:2851-3126 GCA_003512365.1 Crocinitomicaceae bacterium
TGGTGGTACCGTCTCCTGCAATATCTGCCGTTTTTGAGGCCACCTCTTTTACCATTTGTGCCCCCATGTTTTCCATGGGATCCTTGAGCTCTATTTCTTTCGCCACGGTAACACCATCTTTAGTAATTTGCGGCGCACCGAATTTTTTTCCAATCACCACATTTCTGCCTTTAGGCCCAAGGGTTACTTTTACTGCATTGGCTAATGCATCAACCCCTGCTTTTAATTTTTCTCTTCCTTCAATGTCGAATAATATATCCTTTGCCATTTTTTGT
>DORI01000118.1:3159-5285 GCA_003512365.1 Crocinitomicaceae bacterium
TTGGTTAATTTATGTATTTAAAATATGCCGTAAATATCCGACTCACGCATAACGAGATACGTGGAGCCATCTAATTTAATTTCTGTTCCAGAGTACTGACCGTAAAGCACCTCGTCTCCTACGCTCAAGGTCATTGGCTCATCTTTTTTACCTCCTCCAACGGCTATTACCTTGCCTTTCAAAGGCTTTTCCTTAGCGGTATCAGGAATAATAATACCACTCGCTGTTTTTTGTTCTGCTGGCGCGGGCTCTATGAGAACTCGATCCGCCAATGGTTTAAATGTAACTGACATAATTAAATTTTTAAGTTTGATGCCGAAATTTGACGAATTTCATACCAGTGCATATCTGCTGACAAATTTTCACCAAACAAAAGGGTTATGACAGGCTAAAGCGCCATACTGTCACAAAGAAAGCTTAATTATTTAACCTTTTTGGCATTTTGATCACCATTTTTTGGTGTTTCCTTTTTGGGTTGACCATTATCAGGATTTGCCTTATTTATTTGCTGAGGTTTGGGTTGTTGCATGGTCATAACAATGGCACTGATTACAATGGTAGCTGCCAATCCCCAGGTTAATTTATCAATAAACTCAGTGGTTTGCTTTACACCGCCCAATTGCATGGGGCTGCCAAAGTCCGAACTCAAGCCACCACCTTTTGGATTTTGAATATACACAACAAAAATAAGTAAAATTGCAGCGAGGGAGATAATAATGGACAAAACGGTGGTTATCATTCGGAAATTTTTTTTGTTATTTTTTTTATTTGACCCACAAAGTAAGCCTTTTTTTCGGGAACTGCCAAAATTAATTGTTCATATATGGCCATCGCTTTCGGCAAATTACCCTGAATAATAAATATTTTCGCCAAAGTTTCACTTACAGGAATGCGCTCGGAATTTACGCTCTCTTTTGCTTTATTCATGACCGAATAGAATACAGAAGCAGGTTTTGTTTGATCGGTTGAGTTTTCCGTGGGTGTTTGAGTGAAATTTCCTTTGGACAACCACTCAGAAAAGCGGTATTCTTCTGAATTTTTTCCTTGAATAGGCGAACCTACTGGTTTTTCCATTTCATTAGGATGTAATAAAGTAAGTTCAAAAGGCATCTTCTCTACATTGTCTGCTAAGGTCTTGTGGTAAAGCGCACTTGCTGCGGATTGTTCGATTAGCAAGTTCAGAGGATCATTTGCTATTGCGTCATTCGATTCAGTGGCGATTGGCGTTCNNGTTCTTGCTGAAGGTTCCTCAAGCACGTGTTCAATTTCCTGGTGGTTGTCCTCAAGCAAGAAATAAAGCCTAACCCGATTACTAATTAAGTGGGCAAAGTTACTAAGTTCATTAGCAAAGCGAATGTCTTGGTTTTTATGCAATCCTTCGAGATATGAGAGTGCAACGATGCCAACATAAGGAAATTCATTACACAGTTTTTTCAATTGTTCAAGATCATTGGTTGACAATAACCTTGGATTCAAGAGAAGATTGTTGATATGGTGTTTATTCCAACTCACCAGTTGCTCATTAGTTTGTTTATGATATCTTGAATGATTTGTTCGTTAATGGTATTGAGCAACTGATTTTCAATACTGGTAAAATTGGCAGATGCCTCGTAATCTGCAAAGCGAGTTATGGTCAATTTTGTATCCTCTTGTTTGGGTGTCGTATAGTTTAGTGAGATTATCAAAGTTATCGTCAGTCGATTTTTCGCTGCATTGTCGCCATTTTGAAGGGCAATAGGGCTCACGGCATATCTGGTAATTTCACCAGAAAGTTGCACTTGGGCATTTTTCAGGTCAGGTGCAATCGTGAGGCGCGTATTGTTTTGGATTCCATCTTTTATGGCCTCAGATAAATTTGCCGCATAACTTAAGGGGCAAGTTGGTGCATTAATTTGAAGGGTTTGTACATGGAATTTTTCCCATTCTTCGGGCATCCCGCCCGTATCTCTAAACCCTATTTTACTTGGCCAACAGCCAAAAAGTAAGAAAGCTAAAAAACAACAAAAAATAATTTTCACTCTGCCAAATTAAATTCTTTAATTTTTCGATAAAGGGTTCGTTCGGAAATCCCTAATTCCTGCGCTGCATTTCTTCGTTTTCCTCGATGTTTCTCCAAAGCCTTAAGG
>DORI01000013.1 GCA_003512365.1 Crocinitomicaceae bacterium
CGATATCTTGGCTAAAAATAGCATTGGTAAATTCTTCATTTTTTATTCAAAAATTGGGTAAACGCAATGAAAAAGTAAACAGTGATGACTTGGAACAAGCACTAGCTTTAACCAGAGATGAACGTACTTCGGAAGAAGATCACAAGATTCTAGAAGGTATAGTAAAGTTTGGTAAAACCGAATCTTCTGAAATAATGACACCGCGTGTCGAAGTTGAAGCCGTAGATAACGAAATGACGTTGAAAGAGGTTTTAGAATTTATTTTAGAAGCGGGATATTCCCGTATGCCAGTGTATGAAAACCAACCGGATAATGTTATCGGAATTCTATATATTAAAGATCTTTTGGCGCATACGGAAGATAAAGATTTTGAATGGCAGAGTGTTGTGAGAAAACCATTTTTTGTTCCTGAGAATAAAAAGATAAATGACCTTCTTCAAGATTTTCGAAAAATGAAAATGCACATGGCAATTGTTGTGGATGAATACGGTGGAGCGTCAGGTATCGTAACATTAGAAGATGTGTTGGAAGAAATTGTAGGCGACATCACTGATGAATTTGATGAAAATGAGGTGATTTTCACCAAATTAGACGAGGACACATTCGTATTTGAGGGTAGAACTTCCATTAATGATTTTTGTAAGGTCCTTGAAGTATCAAATGATACATTTGATGATGATCGCGGCGAAGCGGAAACGTTGGGTGGATTGTTAACTGAAAAGGCAGGTAGAATTTTGAAAAACAATGAATTTGTGAAAATGGAGAATTTTAAATTTATTGTTGAATCTTCGGACAAAAGAAGGGTAAAAACAATTAAAGTTATTAAAGGAAATGAATAGACTCTCAATAATTCAGAAAGTATTCGTTGTTTCACTTGCACTTTTAGTATTCTCGTGTAAAGAAGATTTTTCCATTAAACCTCCAGCTAAATTGCGTCTTGACTTTCCAAAACAAGAGTATATTGATTGGAGATCAGATGCAGGATTTTCAAGTCAACTTTCAAAGCACTACCAAGATAATTGTCTATTCAACCGAGAAAAGGCAATTGATGTTGGAGATGTAGTGGTTGTTCTTCAAAATGTACTCAAAGGCAAAGGAGATGAATTGGGAAAAAAAATTACCTCTTTGGGAATTCCTATAGCCGGAAAAGTATTAGAATTGGTTAAAGGTGAAAAAGTCTTAGTAGAAATTGACTTAGGTGAAGAAGAAATTGAAATTTCCGGAGTGAAAAAAAGTAAGTTTAATTTACTCCTCTCGAGAAATGAGGTTAAGAAGATTAGTCAGTTTGAACCTTTTGACATTGTAGAAGAGGTTGCTATGGGAAATCTGCATGGCGATTTAATGATTCATTACAAAGCTATCACACTTGACGATTCTCTTAGTAACCTTACTAGATTAGTGGTTTCAAATGTTGAATCGCATAAATTTAAATCAGAAAGTATTGATAAAAAACCGATTTTGAATGCTGAAAGAAAAATATTTGGAATGTTCTATGAATTTGAAGGAGATATGGCCACAAGTTTTCAGTTTTATGTTACTGATTNNTTACATCATTTTATTTGGGGCCAGGTCTTAATGGATTTTCAGGCCCTCGAAAAAGAGGGAATACCAACTGATTCCGAAACAAAATCGAGAATTCGCGATTACATTAGAAAAGATTTAGAGGTATTCTTTGACCGTTTAAATTGGAGAAAATGAAATATATTTTGGGATTAGGATCTAATCTCGGAAATAAGACACAAAACCTGAACGAAGCAATTTTTCAACTCGGTCAAAAAGTTGGGATTGTACAGGAAGTATCTTCATTTCACAAATCAAAACCTCATGGTTTTTCCTCTGAAAATAACTTTTTAAATTGCTGTCTTTTGATTGAAAGTCAATTAAAACCGGTAAAATTGTTACGCGTAATAAAGAATATTGAAAAACACATGGGTAGACAATACGTGAGGGAAGGTTATGAGGATAGAATAATTGATATTGACATTATACTTTCAGAGAATAAATTTTCAAGTAAAATGTTGAACATCCCTCACAAAAACTATCTTGAGAGAGATTTCGTGTTATTTCCTTTATCTGAAATATCTGAATTTCAGGATATAAACACATTTATTAAGGTATCACAATTATTAAAATGACAGATTGAAAAAAATAATAAAAAATAAGTCAATCAAACATTTTAGATATTATCTTTGTAGCTGTAAAATATAAAATATGAATAAATTAGTTGGATTTTTAGGTGGAGTGTCGATAGTTATTATGTCTGCCTCGTGCGATTTAGTTAAAGATTTCACATATACAGTGAATCCAAATCCTCTCGAACTAAAAGGTGNNTTGAATTAAAGGGTGACAGTGTTAAATTTTCAGTTAGCGTGAACGTGCCTGAAAAAGGATTAAATAAGAAAGTGCGTGCCGAAATCACGCCGAAATTGGGTGCAACTTCTTTAGGTACTTGGGTTGTTCAAGGAGAGAAAGTTACTGGAAACGGAACAACAATTTCATTCAAACCAGGCGGTGTAGCAACATTTGATATGACAGTTGCTTACACCTCTGAAATGGAGGCTGCTGATTTAGTTTTAACAGGAAAGGTTTTTAAAGGTAAAAAAGAAAAGTCCAAAGAAGCTCTTCCAGATACTAAAATTGCGGATGCTACTATCATTACTCAGTTGCTAGTTAATAAGTCTTTTAAAACTTTAACGATAGCTGACAACTTAAAGAGATCAAACGATAAAACAGTTGAAGCAAAAATTAATTTTGAGAGAGGTAAATCTGCAATTCGTCCAAACGAAATGAAAGATANNAATTGGGTTAAAAAGAATCTCAGCAATCCAAAAATAACCATTAATTCAATAGAAATTAAAGGTTATGCTTCTCCTGATGGTGAGGAAGCTAAGAATGACGGGTTGTCAATGGAGCGTGCAGAAGCGGGTAAGAAAGCCATAATGGAAGTTTTCAAAAAAGCTAAAATTACAGTTTTATCTGACCCTTCAAAATATAGTACGGCAAAATTTGGAGAGGATTTCGAAGGATTTGCAGCTCAGTTACGAAGTCAATAACAGAATCGGATAAAGAATTGTTCAAACGAATTATTAATATGAATTCGGATCCTGCTGCTCGAGAAAGAGAGATGGTTAATCTTGGCAAGTCTTATGTGGCTCTGGAGAAAGATGTTTTCCCTGCAATACGTCGATCATCAATTATAGTTAATTATACCGAGCAAGGTTTAACTGATGACGAATTAAAATCAGCAGCTGCTTCGAACCCTTCATCTCTTACTGTCGAAGAGTTGTTGTTTACAGCTGAGAAATTACTTACCAATGTAAACGATAAAGTTTCATTGTACGCGTCAGGAGTTCAAACCTATTCAAATGACGAAAGAGTACACAACAACCAAGGTGTTGCTTTCTACCTGAATGGTAAAATGAATGAAGCTTCTGCTTCATTTCAAAAAGCTGCGTCGATTAAATCGAATGACGTGACTAACAACAATTTGGCTGCAATAGCAATGTCAAAAGGAAATAGAGCAGAAGCGAGAAAATTAATGACGCAAGCGAAGAAAGGTAGTTCTGTTTTAAATACCGTTTCAATTGCTTATAATACAGCAATTCTAGATGTTCTTGATGGAAATTATTCAGCTGCTTTGAATGGTTTTACCGGAAATTCATTTAATAAGGCATTGGCTGAAGTGTTAACTGGAAAGTTGGACGGTGCTAAGTCTACATTAAAGCAGTTAACTCCGGATGCAATGACACATTATTTGTCAGCTGTAATTGCTGCTCGCTCAGGCGAATCAGTTGATGCTGTGGTAAATCATTTAAAAAGTGCATTTGCTTCCAATCCTAGCTTGAAAGAAAAAGCATCAAAAGATAGAGAGTTTATTAAATTTATGAAAGACGGAGCATTCACCAGTGCTGTGAATTGATTTTAATAAGCATTTAAACTAAGTTAATGGCTATCTGTTTGGATAGCCATTTTTTTAGGTATGAATTTTTTTCAAGTACTCTTGTTCTAATTGTCTGGGGCAAGCAATTAAGTTGGTCTCGCATTTAAGAAAATATGTATCCATCAAGGTAGTGTAACCAATATATCCCGATAATTTTGAGCAATTGAGAAACAAATGGTCTAGTTCCCTCCAATTAGAACTTAGATAAAGTGGAACATTAAGATTTTTGGCGATCACTATACCATCCTTTGGACCGATCACTCCATCAATTGAGTTGCTTTCGAAAGCAGCGATAAGGTTTCCCCAATAAGTACTTGGGCCGCTAAGAACCAAATAATGACCTTTCTTAGTTTTTGATGGTTTTTGATTTTCGAATCTGGAAAGCAAACCAATATTAAAACACTTCATTGTTTTGTTATGAGAACTAAGTTTTCCAGCTAATTTTAGTTTAGGATCGTCAATAACCCAAATTTCATTAAACTTTCTAATAAGCTTTAAATGATAATTATTTAGAATCGATAAATACCTTGGTAAAGGTAAATTTACTTGATGTGTTAAAAAAACAGAAGGAGTTGTAACGCTGTAAAACCCATATCGATGATCTGAAATTACTAAATCAATTTCCTTTTTCTTGCAGATTATTTCACATTGCCCATGTTCATACTTCATGTGTTTCGCGAGATTGACGTAATTAGANNACGGGTATCCTAATAATTCAACAAATTCTATTTCGCTATGGTATTGTTCTAAAATTTCACGTTGTTGACTGTCACACGCAACAATTATTTCATTTTTATACTTTAGTTTTTCAATAAGAGCAATACATCGCGATACATGCCCCATACCCCAATTCAATGGAGAGAGAAGTATTTTTTTTTCTTGGATTTCTGTTAATCGCATGATTTCGACTTTAAAATTAGTTAAAAAAAATCCCTAGATTCATTTAGAATATCTAATTTTAGACACTTAATTAAATAATACTATGGACGGAAAAGAATTTAGAAAATATGCAACAAAACACATGGGAATAAACAGCATGTTTGTGGACCATTATATCGAATCATCATTAACACCTTATATTATCGAAGAGCGTCCCTTGAACATGACGCAAATGGATGTTTTTTCAAGATTGATGATGGATCGTATCATTTTTTTAGGGACAGGAATAAATGATCAAGTTGCCAATATTATTAATGCTCAATTACTCTTTTTGGAATCTGTTGATGCAAAAAAAGATATACAAATTTACTTAAATTCTCCTGGAGGTTCTGTTTATGCTGGTTTGGGAATATATGACACCATGCAATATATTCGACCTGATGTGGCAACAATTTGTACGGGAATGGCTGCTTCAATGGGAGCTGTTTTACTTTGTGCGGGAGCTGATGGGAAAAGAAGTGCCTTGAAACATTCTCGAGTTATGATACATCAACCACTTGGTGGAGCACAAGGTCAAGCCTCAGATATCGAAATAACAGCAAGAGAAATCCAAAAGTTAAAAAAAGAACTTTATGATATTATTGCAACACATTCAAAACAAGACTACGAAAAAGTCTGGGCTGATTCAGATAGAGATTATTGGATGACTTCTGAGGAAGCAAAGGCTTATGGAATGGTAGACGAGGTGTTGATTAGAAATCCTAAATAAAGTGTCAAAAAAAGAGGCAGTTTGTTCATTTTGCGGTTCTGATCGTCAGTCGGTTGGAATGTTGATAGCTGGAGTTTCCGGGCATATTTGTGACAATTGCGTGGAACAAGCTGGTAAAATTATATTAGAAGAAAAGCGACATGAACAACCAGTTCAAAAAAACACTTCTCCCTCTAAATTAGCTTTACCTATACCTGCAAAAATTAAAGCAACACTTGATGAATTTGTAATTGGTCAGGAAGATGCAAAGAAAGTTCTTTCGGTAGCGGTTTATAATCATTACAAGCGACTGAATCAAGAACAAATTGACGACATCGAAATTGAAAAGTCAAATGTAATTTTAGTAGGAAGAACTGGAACAGGGAAAACCCTTTTGGCCAAAACAATTGCGAAAATGTTAGATGTCCCATTCTGCATTGCTGATGCTACGGTTTTAACAGAAGCGGGTTATGTTGGTGAAGATGTCGAAAGTATTTTATCACGACTATTACAAGCGTCCGATTATAATGTTGAAAATGCACAAAGGGGAATTGTTTTTATTGACGAAATAGACAAAATTGCGCGTAAAAGTGATAATCCATCGATCACGCGTGATGTTTCTGGAGAAGGTGTTCAACAAGCATTATTAAAACTATTAGAAGGAGCTATCGTGAATGTTCCACCTCAGGGAGGAAGAAAACATCCGGAACAAAAAATGATTCAAATTGATACGCGAAATATTCTCTTTATTTGCGGTGGAGCTTTTGATGGAATTGAAAGAATTATAAGTAGTCGGGTTAATAGGCAAGCTATTGGGTTTAGTAATATAGAAGAGGAGTCAATACAAGACGATAACTTACTGAAACATATTACTCCTACGGATATTCGCTCTTTTGGATTAATACCAGAACTTATCGGCCGGTTTCCTGTCCTAACTTACCTAGAGCCTTTAGACGAAAAAGCATTGAAAAGAATTCTGACGGAACCAAAAAATGCAATAATTAAACAATATACTCGGTTGTTTGAGATGGACGGAATTCAACTAAAATTTGACAAGGATTCATTGGATTATATTGTTCACAAAGCGGTCGAATATAAGCTAGGTGCTCGGGGACTGAGGTCAATATGTGAAACCATATTGTTAGACGCCATGTTTCAAGCGCCAGGGAACAAGGAAAAAGAACTTTCTGTTACTTTATCCTATGTGAAAAGTGCATTTAAAAAATCAAAATTGTCAAAACTTAAAGTGGCGTAAACATTTTTAGTTTTATTCGTGTTGTTGTAAATTTGTAGATTCAATTTAATTATAGAATGAAAGTTATTCAATTTAGAGAAGCGTTGCGAGAGGCAATGTCAGAGGAGATGAGAAGAGATTCGTCAGTATTTTTGATGGGAGAAGAAGTTGCAGAATACAATGGTGCCTACAAAGTTTCTCAAGGAATGCTAGATGAGTTTGGTCCGAAGCGCGTAATAGACACTCCGATTGCAGAGTTAGGTTTTGCAGGAATAGCAGTAGGAGCTTCCATGAATGGATTGCGACCTATAGTAGAATTTATGACATGGAATTTTGCGATACTAGCAGCTGATCAAATTATTAATTCTGCTGCGAAAATGCTACAAATGTCGGGTGGACAGTATCATTGTCCAATTGTATTTCGTGGAGGTAATGGTCAAGCTGGTCAACTTGCAGCGACTCATTCTCAAAGTTTTGAAGCATTTTATGCCCATGTTCCAGGCTTGAAAGTCATTACGCCGTCAAATCCCGCAGATGCTAAAGGATTACTCAAAGCTGCCATCCGCGATAACGATCCAGTAGTTTTTCTTGAATCAGAAAAAATGTATGGTGACAAAGGTGAAGTTCCGGAAGGAGAGTATATCATTCCTATTGGTGTTGCAGACATAAAAAGAAAAGGTAGTGATGTAACTTTAGTGACCTTTGGAAAAATTATAAAAGTAGCTCACGAAGCAGCCGAAGTTTTGGTAAAAGAAAATATTCATTTGGAAATAATCGATTTGAGAACAATTCGCCCTATCGATTATCAAACAGTTGTTGATTCAATCAAAAAAACTAACCGTTGTATTGTGCTAGAGGAGTCATGGCCATTAGCGTCTATAGCATCGGAAATATCCTATCACTTGCAGCGCTATGCATTTGATTACCTTGACGCACCTGTTATGCGAGTTATGCAAACCGATACTCCATTTGCATTTTCACCGACATTAATTGATGCGGCACTGCCAAATGTTGATAGAGTTGTTGCGGCAGTTAAATCTGTTCTCTATAGAAATTAATAAAAGTGTTTAGTATTTATTGTAAAGCCTCATTTTGAGGCTTTTTTTATTTTACAAGAAGAAAATCAATTAATTAACTGTGTCGATCAAAAAAAAATCATCTTTTTTAGATGAGAACTTGTTAAATAAAATAAATGTAGTATCTTTGCACCCCTCAAAGTGCGTTTGAGGTAGTATTTATTTATTAAAAAACAAGAGTATTTTATGCCAACTATTCAACAGTTAGTTCGCAAAGGAAGAACTGCGGTGGTAAAGAAAAGTAAATCCGCTGCGCTTGATTCATGTCCACAACGTAAAGGTGTTTGCGTACGTGTTTACACGACGACACCTAAGAAGCCAAATTCCGCAATGCGGAAAGTTGCCCGTGTTCGCTTAACCAACGGTAAAGAGGTTAACGCATACATTGGTGGAGAAGGACACAATCTTCAAGAGCACTCCTTAGTATTAGTAAGAGGTGGAAGGGTAAAAGACCTTCCCGGGGTACGTTATCACATCGTGAGAGGTGCTGAAGACACTGCTGGTGTTCAAGGGAGAAGTCAGCGTAGATCAAAATATGGTACAAAAAGACCTAAGCAGAAATAATTAAAGCTTTAGAAGATGAGAAGAAGAAAAGCCAAAAAGATTGCAATTCTACCAGATCCGAAGTTCAACGATGTGGTAGTAACGAAATTTGTAAATAATTTAATGTTTTCTGGAAAAAAGAGTTTAGCCTTTAAAATTTTTTACGATGCTTTAGAAATCGTGAATAAGAAAATTGAAGACCAAGAAGGACTTGAGGTTTGGAGAAAAGCATTAGAGAATGTAACACCAAGTGTGGAAGTTAGAAGTAGAAGAGTTGGTGGTGCAACATTTCAAATTCCTACACCAGTGAGAGAGGAAAGAAAATCCTCATTAGCTATGAAATGGTTAATTGGTTACGCTAGAAAACGTAACGAAAAAACAATGTCTCAAAAATTAGCTTCTGAAATAATTGCTGCATCTAAGGAAGAAGGTGCTGCCTTTAAAAAGAAAGAAGATACCATCAGAATGGCAGAAGCAAATAAAGCATTTTCACATTTTAGATTCTAAGAAATGGCAAGAGATCTTAAATTTACAAGAAATATTGGTATCGCTGCTCACATTGATGCAGGAAAAACCACAACTACAGAAAGGATTTTATTCTATGGTGGTGTTAATCACAAAATAGGTGAAGTTCATGATGGTGCGGCTACCATGGACTGGATGGAGCAGGA
>DORI01000180.1 GCA_003512365.1 Crocinitomicaceae bacterium
ATTGCAAACAACACACAAACATATGTTTGAAGAATTGATGGAAACTTGTAAACACGCTTCCTTGGGTCAGGTAACCAAAGCTTTGTTTGAAGTTGGAGGACAGTATAGAAGGAATATGTAATTATTGGTCGGAAATATTTATCTTTTTTGGTCTTAATTTTGTTTTGAAACGGTATGTTTTTTATTCTTTTTAGACTGTTGAGTTTTTCATTTGCATTGTTATATCAAGATGATGGCGGAAGAGATAGTTACAATTCTGATTTCCAATATAAAACAATTGTCTTAGGTTCATCAACAGCTGAAGGCGCTGGAGCTTCATTACTAAGTAATTCATGGGTTTTTAGGTTAGAACAAGAACTTAAAATTTCAAATAAAGCTTCGAGTGTTGTGAATTATGGTAAAAGTGGATATTCTACGTTTCACATAATGCCAACAGGAACCCGATATTCAAATCGGCCTAATCCAGATGTGGAGAGAAATATAACAAAGGCTCTGTCAAATTACCCCAATATGATTATTATAAATATGCCGTCCAATGATGCGGCTTATGGGTATTCAAATGAAGAGCAATTAAGAAATTACCGCTTGTTGATTCAGTTGATTAAGAAAAGGAAAATACAATATTTGTTGATTTCTCCTCAACCGCGAAATTTTAAAAATAATGAACAGAGGAAACAGCAAAACGAGCTGTTTCAGTTGATGAAAAAAGAGTTTTCCCCAAATTTTGTAGATGTGTGGTCCATTTTATCATCCGAAGATTTTAGTTTGAAGTCAACATTCGATTCTGGTGATGGAATTCATCTTAACGACCAAGGTCATGACTACATTTTTCAGCAAGTTTTTGCTAAAATAAACGAGATAAAATAGATATTTTGGTAATTTTGAAGGTGCATTCAATTGAGCCTTTCTATCAATGGCGAGGATATTACATTGCCTCTGAAGATCCTAATTCTCCTTTTTATAATCGAGAATATAGTGAGTTTGAGTTTACAGATACCATTTACAATTTTTACATTCATCCGCAATGGGATAATATAGGTTCAAAAACCTTGTTTCTTAAAATTCTTTATGTCGATTATGAGTTAGGCTATGCTGTTCTGGAGTTTATTGGGGAATGGAATGACGCCATTGAAAATGACATCATGGTACTTAAGCGCGAAATTGTTGAGTCCATGATGGAGCATGGGATAAATAAATTTATTCTTGTTGGAGAAAACGTGTTGAACTTTCATCATTCCGACGATTGCTACTATGAAGAATGGTTTGATGAAGTAGAGGAGGGATGGATTGCCCTGATTAATTTTCACGATCATGTTCTAGCCGAGTTCGAACGCATCAATATCGATCAATACTTTGTCATGGGTGGTGAGTTGGAAGACATTGAATGGAGAACTTACATGCCTCATCAATTTTACAAAAAAGTTCAAGAACTCGTGCAAAAAAGGCTTACCTAGTTANNAAACAAGTATACCGTTAGCGTAGTCTTCCAAGTACTTGAAATTTGGCATTAATTCACCTTCAAGATTTGTTTCGGAGGCTCTTTCTATTACAGCATCTGGGTCATTACCTAAAAACTTTGGAATTACATGTTTAATAAGTTCGTTTCCAAAGTCTTCTGATGCATCTAGAGGTAATTCGCAAGGCAGGTTGTCTATGGCCATAACGGCAATAGCTCCCTCTGAAAGAAAATCAATTTCGGTATTATGCACTGGGTCGTAGCCATAAATTGGATTTCCAATCTTTGAAGCGCGAATTGTACAGGCAATGGGTTCATTCACGTCACAGCTAATGTCACCCACAACTTTCAATCGATTTTTTTCGTTTAACAAGGTATCTCTTGTTAGGATATATGGCGACTTGGAACTCCAATAATGACAAGGAATATACGTGTCGCTGTTGAATGCGTATGGTTCAAAATTAGATGTGTAAAGTTCAGGATGTGTGTAGAACTCTTGTTTTGAAAATTCTTTTCCGTCTTTTCTAACGTAGTAATCTTCAGTATCTAAATGTGTGAAAATTGGTTCATTATGCGAATCTCGCAGGTATTCTTCAGGGGAAACTTCTTTGATGGGCAATAAAGACATAATTTCTCGCGCGCCGTTTCCTACGCGTCCAAATCCAGTTAACACCACACGAAAATTATTCGGTAAGACAACCTTTTTCAATTCTTCTTCTACTTCCTTTCGATCCTTACAGAGATGCGCTGGTTTTAGTTTGTATTCGCCCGATTTTAATCCCCATGTATAGAAGGTATTGTAGCAACCTACTATTCCTGCAAAACGACCGAAACCAATAAGTCTTTTGTTGTTTTTGTCTTTGATGACTTCATAATCAACAAGTCGAATCTTTTTATCTAAAATGACCCGAAGTAATTTTTGGTTATGCGGTTGTTTTTTAAAAGTGTGTGAGAAAAAAACGAAAGTTTTGTTCGGTATTAGCATGTCAATAGGAACTTCTTTTACTCCAAAGATGATATCGCAGTTTTGTAAATCATCCACCAATTTTAATCCCAATGCTGCGTATTCGTCATCCTTGAACACTCGGATATTACTTTTTTGAACGTAGACATCTACCTCTGGGTAAAGTGTTTGAATCGCTTTACATTGTTTTGGCGTTAAAGGCACACGGAAATCTGGCGGCACTTTCCCTTCTCTAATTATTCCGATTTTCATTTTTAAATAGGTTCTTGTAGTAAATATTGGTCAATAAATTCGCGCACACAACCATCCCCTCCTTTTTTCGATAATATGATATGTGATACACTTTTAACTCTGTTGACTGCGTTTATAGGGCATATCGCAACACCTACCGTAGACATGATAGCAAGATCATTGATGTCGTCACCAATATATGCGATCTCTGAAGTATTGATATTCAATTTATTAATCCATGACATTAAAATATCTAGTTTAGGTTCTCTTCCGACATAGCAATGAGTTGCGCCGAGTNNCCATTCTCGCTGACATACATGCCTTCATCCGTAAGCACACCGTCCACGTCGAGAACTAGAAATTTGATGTTGTTGAGCCGTTTTCTTAGTGATTCATTTGGATAAACTTGCTTAAAAAGAAGGTTCATCATGTCAATTTCGTATTCTTCGCAAACTGCCTCTAAATCAAAAATGGACAGTTCATTGGCATGATCAACTTCGAAATCTTGAAGAAACGAATGGTAGTCTACTCCAAACTTTTCACACAATCCTTTTAAGTTCTGCTCTAGGTACATTTTATACAATGGAATATCCCACGCAATTGGCGAGAGGTTTGATTTCGTTAATGAGATTTTTGAATTCTTCAAAATTCAATTGCTGACTTGCATCTGACAGAGCTTTCTTTGGATTTGGATGTGTTTCAATCAACAAACCATCCACTCCCATGGCTACACAAGCTTTGGTTAAACTAGGAACTCCATAAGCATAACCCATTGCATGAGATGGGTCAAGAACTACAGGCAAATTACAATGTTCTTTTAACCAAGCTACACCGCATAAATCTAGTGTAAACCGAGTTCCTGTTTCAAAAGTTCTAATGCCACGCTCGCACAGAACTACGTTTAGATTTCCTCCTGACATTACAAATTCTGCAGCCTGAACAAACTCTTGTAGTGTGGTACCAAAACCTCTTTTTATTAATACAGTTTTATTAGTTTTTGAACATGCACGCAAAATACCTTGGTCGTACATAGCTTTAGCGCCAACTTGGATCACATCAGTATATTCGATAATCTCATCAATATGGGAGGCATCTCTTGCTTCGGTAATGATGGTATGTCCGAATTCTACTTTCATTTTTCTGAGAAGTCTCAATCCTTCGATTCCTAATCCTTGAAAAGAGTAAGGGGACGTTCTCGGTTTGAAGCATCCGCCACGAAGCGTTTTTAATCCCAATTCTTTTAAGACTTCAGATGCAGCGCGTATTTGTTCTTCGGATTCCACTGAGCAAGGACCACCAATTACGACAGTGTTTCTCGTTTCACCTCCAATCACAACATTTCCAATCGCAACCTGTCTCGTAGTTGATTTATAATGTCTTGATGAAAGTTGCATGTCATTGGCAAGTACGCAGTATTTTTCGGAGAATTCAGCTAACGACTCTGGTAATTCCTTCACTGATGAACTGGTAATTAATACGTTTTTACCTTCGTCAATAATTAAAAATGCTTGAATACTTGCTGCTAAAGATTGTGCTAATTCGTTGGAAACAGAAGATTTTAAGGTAATTATCATATTTCTCCTTTAATAAGGTGTGTAAAGTTAATAATTCCAACGGCATGTCCAATCGAATTTATCACAGGTAAATACATGATGGGGAAGGAACATTTCTTGATCAGTTGTAACAATTCTTCAACGGTCGCTGTTTCAAGAATATTAAGGGGATTGGGGTTAACAAAATCCGAAATTGTGATATTTTTAAAATCTTCCCATTTTATCAATAAGCCTTTTCGAATATCAGCACTTGAGGCTATACCGCTTAACTTTCCTTCTTCGCTGAGTACCAATGCAAACCCCAATTTTCCTTCGTCTACCACTTTGACAATTTCCTTTGGTGAGTGCACAGTTGAAAAACAAATAGGGCATTCTTCGAGGGGCATCATGAAGTCCTTCACTTGAAACGATGATTCAATTTCTCTCTTCGTTAAATTCATTAGTGCTTGTCCGATACTTGGCGCATTGAATAAATAAGAACCTGATACGCATGAGCTCACACCCATATTTCTCAATATAAAAGAAACTTCTCCGTTTACACCGCCATCCACATGAATGGATTTTGAAGGATACATTTTTCTAAACTTTCTAATTTTTTGAAAATTATTTCGATCAAATTTGCCGCCACTTTGCCCCGGTGTTGTGGCCATTATGAGAATGAAATCAAATCCGCTAAATCCCTGAAAAATATCAACTGGAGTATCTGTAGTAATGGCAATTCCTTTTTTTCCTTTTATATCCTCGGGTAGAAGAAGTGGAGCTTTGAGTTCTTCAAATTGAAAAGTCAGGTAATCAACAGGGTGTTTTCGCAATAAGTTATAATAGGCTTCTGGCATGGTCGTAATAAGGTGCAGATCTATTTTCGTCTTACTGATTTTTCGAATTCGTTCGATATCCAAAAAAACAGATGGGTCATCGTTGCAGTCAAGATGAAACAGATCTACTTGATGTGCGTCTAAATCGCAAATAATCTCCTCTAATGGACGATGTTTATCACTGTAAATAGATGCCGAAATTTTCATAGTGGATTCGGTATTTCTTTCACGTCAAATTGATTATTGGCGATGGCAATTTCACACGGAGTAGTTTTAAAACTTGCGACACTCGTGTTCAGTGATTGCTGCAGCTCCAAAAAAGTTCGAATTTCCTCAAAGTTTAATTCTTCGGAAGTAAAGGCTTCTGCTTTTATAAACAAAAGTTGAAATTTTGAGTCTTTCTTTACTAACTTAATATCCATTGGATGCGCTGGGGAGATTTTATTCGCTTTTAGAAAGTATAAAATTTCTTTTGCTGTTTTTTCTTGATCGGCATCATCGTAATATACGGTAATGTTGTTTTCTGTGAGGTGAAGACCATGCCCTTTAGAACAGGAGAAAAATAATAAAAGAAGTAATAAAGGAAAGAATTTATTTGATTTCTGAAGCATACTCAACAAAAAAAGAAGGGTAAGCTACTCTTATCGCACCGCTACAACCTCATACCTTTGCTACGTTCCCGTCCTGGAGGATTCAGAGGGAGCTGGTCGTAAAAGACTTACCCTGTGCAAAGATAAGAGATTTGTTTAACCTTAAAAATAATAACGAGATAATATTTGAATTTACTTGTTGCAAATGAAAATTGCCCTATCTTTGCATAAGTTTTGGCCTTGTGGCGCATTCCGAAAGCTATCGCGGGAATAGCTCACCACGTAAACCAAAAGAATACCATTAGCTATTGGGTATTATAAATTAAAATTTTGGCCTTGTGGCGCAACTGAATAGCGCACCTGATTACGGCTCAGGAGGTTTTAGGTTTGAATCCTAACAAGGTCACAAAAGGATATCAGTATTGGTATCCTTTTTTTGTTTTCTTCACTTTTTGCAAGGGGTTCAAGTTACGTTGTAAATCGATCTATTAAAGATTGTTCGATGATCATCGAACAATCTTTAAT
>DORI01000147.1:0-514 GCA_003512365.1 Crocinitomicaceae bacterium
GATTTAGAGGACCAGGAACAACTCGTTTTTAAAACTTTAGATCAAGTTCAGGGTGACGAATTTGATATTCTATTCATCAGTTTTGGCTACGGAAAAAACAAAGAGGGAAATTTTGAACTTCGATTTGGTCCAATTAACCAACTTGGAGGTGATAAACGATTGAATGTGTTGTTTTCACGAGCGAAAAAAGAAATCCATTTTTTCTCCTCAGTCAAACTGAAAGACTTTGGAGATTCTAAAAATGACGGAGTTAACGTATTGAAAAAATGGTTTTCATTTATCGAAAACGTAAATGAGGTAGAAAATGAAAAGTACGAAATCTCAATTTTTTCAATTCTAAAGCAAGCAAAAAGTACACAAGATTTCACACACCTCGTTCACTTGTATCATCTCAGAGGATGGAAAATTAAACCTTAGAAGTTTTTTCCGGAACAGGGTCATGTCCATGCCCTCCTCCTGGACGACAGGATGCAATTCGTTTGATCCCTAACCAAAGTCCTTTGAACGGACCCCA
>DORI01000147.1:573-2818 GCA_003512365.1 Crocinitomicaceae bacterium
AAGTGCTATCAAAGGAAAAACAACTACGTATTTGAGGTAACTCATGTGCAAAACTAACACTATTTCAACAATTCAATGTGTCAAACTCTACACGTAACCTAGTTTGATAAAATTCGTTGACACTATCTTTAGACAACAAACATTTTTATGAAATACCAATTAACAGCAGTTCTGCTCGGCACTTTTTTTATAGTTTTCTCCCAACCGATGAAATGGAATGAAGAAAAAATAAGTGTTACCAGAGCAAGTGAAGTATCGACTATTTTACATGCAGAAGAATTATTTAATGACCGTTGGGACATACTCCCTCAAGCTCAATTTTGGAAGCAAATTATGACCTTGTCGCCAGATTCGATTCTTATCAATGTAGCATCTACCCGACAAATTATCGAGAAAATGTCTTTGAGGGACTGGAATAAAAAAACTGAAGAAGAAAAGTCACACTATCGTGCAGAAGCAAGAAATAACTTAGGCTTATCGGAACAAGAACGCATTTATGTTACATGCGGAAAGAATGACTTTTATAAATTCAAAGAAGTGTACCCTCAACTTTCGAAAGGTGTCGCAGCATTTGAGCGATATGGGGTAGACCCGTGGTATGCACAAGCCATTCTATTGATAGAAAGCCCAGGTCGTTTAAAAAAGTCTATTTCCGGAGCGTATGGAGCCTTTCAATTGATGCCAGATGTTGCTCGCGCTCAAGGATTGACAGTTAACAGTCAAATGGACGAAAGAAAAGATTTCGATCGCTGTGCTTATGGAGCAGCTCGTCTGATAAATAAGATTTGTATACCTGAAGCCAAAAGAATTTTAGATCGTCATCAGTTGACATATAACGAAAATGACTTGTGGTTTCGACTGTTTGTGTTACATGTGTACCATGCTGGGGCAGGAAATGTCTCTGCAGTTATGAATAAGATACAGCCTAAAGAAGGTTCACAAGAAGTCATTAAATCTATGTGGCAAAATACGGCCGGTGGTTTCGGAAACAATTCTCAAAATTATTCTCAATTAGCTTTGGCAGCACAATTAGTGCTTCATGACATGGTATATGAACAATGTGATGACATTAAACATCACTCGCGTTAAGCTGGAATAAATTTTAAAGAAATCGAATTAACACAATGTCGTGTGTTCTTTTCTGTGAAATGTTCTCCTTCAAACACGTGTCCTAAATGTCCATCGCAATTAGCACAACGAATTTCTATTCTTCTTCCGTCGCGGTCTAGAATGCGTTTTACATGACCCTTGATTTCATCGTCAAAACTCGGCCAACCGCATCCTGAACGGAATTTACTCGAACTCTCATACAATGGGTGTTCGCATTGACGACACACATAAACGCCCGTTGAAGTGTGATTTTCAAATTCTCCGGTAAAAGGATACTCCGTTCCTCCGTTTAGAATCACGTGCTTTTCCTTTTCTGCAAGATCGTTCCAATTTTCTTTATTGAGTGTCATAAGATTACGCTTAGAAATCCATCTTTCACAACAAAACGCGTGGGTAAATTGTTTGTGTAAATAGATCCAGTGCCTAAACCTTGAGGTATATNNAGGTATATTTACTTTATAAACTGAGGTGAATTCTGCAACTGCTTGTAATCCCAAAGAACTTTCCAATGCGGAGGTAATCCACCATCCTATTCCGAGCTTTTCGGCACATGAAATCCATTTTTTGGCACCCTTGAATCCGCCATGTAAACTTGGTTTTATAACAATGTAAGAAATGCTTGTTGTCTTTAATAATGCTAACATTTCTTGTTGGTCCTCGATTCCGATGAGCTCCTCGTCGAAAGCTATGTCAACTAAATTTAATTTATTTAAAAGTATTGTTTCTTTTAACATTCCTTTTTTAAGTGGTTGTTCTATCGAATGGATACTCAGTTCCTTGAGGTCTCGTAAAACTAATACTGCATTTTGCTCGGTCAGCGCTCCGTTAGCATCAACTCTTATGGTCAACTCTTCGTTAGAAAATAGAGACCTTAGTTCACAGAGTAATTGTTTTTCTAATTTCCAATCAAGACCACCGATTTTCATTTTTACGGTGGAAAAACCTTCCTCTAATTTTTGTTTCATCCGTGCACGCATGGTTGGTATATCACCCATCCATACTAGGCCGTTGATCGGGATTTTAATTTGAAGAAATGCCTCTGGAGTTACGAAAAAGTGTCCATTTTGCCTTATCCATGAAAAATAAGCCATTTCAAAGCCAAAACGAATTGCCGGAAACGCAATTAATTCTCTCT
>DORI01000131.1 GCA_003512365.1 Crocinitomicaceae bacterium
GAGCCTTCAGTTTGCTGATATTATGAAATATCAGCAAACTGAAGGCTCTAGAATTCAAGATGATATGGCAAAAAAGTTAGAAATTATAGATAAAAAAATTGAAGGAATCGGTAAGAAATATTCAGAGCGGCATAAAATAGATCTGCTCATTGCTCAAAGTAAAGGTGGTCAGTTCACGTATATTAACCCGTCGATGGATGTGACAAGAGAATTCATTAACTACCTCAACGAAAACCAAGATCAATTTGGTAAGAATTAGAAACTAAAATGCATCCGAACAATAAAAAAAGTGAGAATATCGCAGAGTATATTCTCTTAATGTACCAAATAGAGGAGTTAATTCGGTCCTTGTCTTTTGATGAATATACAGTGTTGAGCTTGTTTACAGGAGAAGGAGATACTGAAGATGCAAAAATAAAGGATTTAAGAGCTTTTTATCGAAATTTCATGAGCGAAATGAAGTCTCAAGGGATAGAAAAAAGCGGTCATTTAGAAGAATTAAAAGAAATCGTTTTGGAGTTGATCTACCTTCATAATACATTGATTACTTTAGTAAATGATGAAAAATACAAGGTTTTGTGTGAAGCGTGTCATGATGATATTCAAGCCTTTAAGGTCAAGTCAAAATTAGAACGTCATCATGAAGTTGAGGTATTGTTGCACGCCATGTTCATGAAAATGCAATTAAAACTTCGTAAGCAAGCGCTAACACCAGAAACAGAAGAATCCATGGATAAAATGCGTTTACAGTTAGCCTATCTATCGAGAGAATACAAGAAAATGAAATCGGGAGAGTGGAATTATATGCAAAACTAGTTCCAAGAAGGAAAACTTGTAATTTCAACCAATTTTTTCTCTCCTTCAGTTTCAATGGCATAAAATGAATGAATGATTCCATTACTTATTCCTAAATATTCACCTTGAATTACATGTTGATAGGTGAAGAGTTGAAAAAGGGTTTTATTGGAAAGTACAATATGTGGAGCTTTACATTCAATAAGAATTAGCGGAGTATGAGACCTTGAATAAACTAGAATATCCCATCTTTTAGTTAATTCTCCATATTGGATGGCTTTTTCTACACTAACGTATGAAATTGGAACATTTAGATTATCAACTAAATAATAGATGTAATGTTGACGCACCCATTCTTCTGGCGTAAGTACTATCCATTTTTTTCTTACTAAACATCTGACGAAATATTGGTCATAATTTTTCCTTATGTCTAAGCGTGCAGGAGGTAAAGTAAGAACAGGAAACGGTAGCATTAAATCCCTGGTAAGAGAAGCTCAATGTTTTTATATTTCAAATCAAATGCTCTTCCCAGCACTTCATTTGTTAAAATCCCTCTATAAACGTACACGCCATTTCTAAATCCTATTTGAGCGCGTATTAATTCCGAAACACCACCTTTATCGCCCATTTCTAAAATTAGGGGTGAAAAGATATTAGATAAGGCAAACGAAGCAGTGCGTGAAACCCTTGAGGCAATATTTGGAACACAATAATGTATCACGCCATGTTTAATGAAAGTTGGTTCATTATGATTGGTAACACGAGAAGTTTCAAAACAACCACCTTGATCTATGCTCACATCGACGACTACGGATCCTTCCTTCATTGATTCTATCATACTTTCTGTCACAACGCACGGAGATTTGCCATTAGGGCTTCTCAATGCTCCGATCACAACGTCCGCTCGGCGAATAGCTTTTGCTAAAACTTTAGGTTGAATAATAGACGTATAGACGCGTGAACCAATATCGTTCTGCAGCCTTCTTAATCTCGAAAGAGAATTATCAAAAACTTTAACGGAAGCACCGAGCCCAATTGCTGATCGAGAGGCAAATTCACCGACCGTTCCCGCTCCAATAATTACCACCTCTGTTGGTTGAACACCGGCTATTCCTCCTAACATCATTCCTTTACCAGATGAAAAACTGCTCAATAATTCACCAGCAACTAAAATAGATGTTGTTCCCGCGATTTCGCCAAGTGTTCGTACGGCAGAAAAAACGCCCTCTTCGTCGCGAATATAATCCCACGCTATGGCCGTAATCTTTTTGGACATTAATTTCTGAAGGATTTGTTTTGGTTGAATTGCTAATTGAAGAGCAGAAATAAACGTTTGGTTTCCAACCATCATATCGATTTCTTCTTCGGTAGGTGGTGCTACTTTAAGTATTATGTCACATTCATAAATTTGTTTAGGATCGTGACAAATTTCTCCACCTGCTTCACTGTAGTCATGGTCATTGAAATTTGCTCCTTCCCCGGCGTTGTGTTCGATTCTAACCCTGTGACCATTAGCAATTAAAAGTGAAACGGCTTCTGGTACAAGTGCGACTCTTCTTTCTTGAAAGGAAATCTCTTTTGGGATACCTATAAAAAGTTCACCTTTTTTCCTTTTAATTTCAAGCATTTCCTCTTGAGGGCTCAAACTTCCTTGATGAAGTAATGACTGCAATATTTCAGGGTTGGTTATCATGTGTTATTTCAATGATTCTTTTTTCGCTATTCTCTTCCTTACGAATATACACCCAAATTACGTTAGTTGGAAGAAATGATTCAATTTTTTCTGGCCATTCTATAAAAAAATAGGCAGAATCAGTAAAAAGTTCAAATAACCCAATATCGAATCCCTCGGCTTGATTTTCAATGCGATAACAATCTAAATGGTAAATTAAATTTGTCCCTCCGTAGCATTGAATTATAGCAAAGGTCGGTGAACCCTCAAAGTCAGAAATCCCTATGTAATGCAGAATATTTCTTATGAAAGTCGTTTTTCCAGCACCCATATCACCTTTGAAGGCATAGACGCCGAGCCCATATGTTGAAATGAGTTTTTCCGCTGCTTGTTTTAAAGCGGATTCATTTTCAATTTCAATGATCATAGTAAATGAGCAGATTTTATCGGCAAAACTTGGTTTTCCTTCCATTGTAGTAATTCCCATCCTTTTTCAGAGAATTTTACATAGGAACATTTGTTTAACCATTCACCCAAATTTATATATTGGAATTCCTTTTCTATTACGAAAAGTGGTAGGTGACGATGACCAAAAATATAAGTGTCGGCTTTGAATTTTGAATGTTCATTTTTTAGAAATTGAAAAATCCACTCACGTTCCATTCCGTTAAATTCTTCATCTAGATGGCCAGTTTTCTTTCTGCTTGACTTAGAAAAATGCTTTGCAAGTCCAACGCCGAAATTAGGATGCAACTGGGAAAATAGCCATTGGCAAAATTTATTTCTAAATATTTTTTTTATGAACTTATAACCACGATCGCCAGGTCCAATTCCATCTCCATGAGCAATGAATAACTTCGAACCATTTAATTCAATCTCAAATTCATTCGAATGAATAGTTACGCCAAGTTCTTTCGAGAAATAATCAAACATCCACATGTCGTGATTTCCATGAAACAGATGCACGTGAATACCAGCTTCAACGAGTTCAGCTAATTTAGCTTGAATTCTTACAAAACCTTTAGGGATTACGTGTTTGTATTCAAACCAAAAATCAAAAACATCACCTACTAGGAATAAATGGGTTGCGTCTTTTTGAACTTCATCTAGCCACGAAAGAATTTTTTTTTCCCGTTCTCTGCTGCTTTTTTCATTCGGAGTTCCTAGGTGAAAATCAGATGCGAAATAGGCAATATGATGCTCGGATTTTTTCAAGGAGATTTAGTGCCCAAAAATTTTAACCAATTCTGCTTCCAATGCAGGACCTCTCAAATTTGTTTTAATTATCTTACCATCCTTTCCCAACAGAACAGTGAAGGGGACACTTGAAACTTCGTACATTCTTGCAACCTTACTGTTCCAACCTCCTAAATCACTCACATGATAAGGCCAAATAAGTTTGTCTTTTTCAATTGCTTCCAGCCATTTCGCTTTATCATTATCCAAGGAAACACTCAGAATTGTAAAGCCATCTTTTTCGTATTTTTCGTATGTTTTCACCACATTTGGATTCTCTCGTCTACACGGTCCACACCAAGATGCCNNTTTTACCCTTAAGTGGTTTTGCTAAGATTTCTTCAAAATCTGGAGCGACTTTTCCTTGAGCAAGAGGTTTTCCTTCGTCTAATTTCTTTTTATAATTGGTAAAATCAGCGACATACTGTTTGACAAGGGAACTTTGTCCAAAAGCTTGTTGCAACTGAGATAATATACGATCATATCCTTCCAAATCATTTTGCATATTCATAACTGAAAGCGCAGCAATTAGAGCAGGGGAATTTTGATTCGCACCAGTGAAGGTTTGCAGTTCATTTTGAAAAGAAAAATATTGCTTTTGCATATATTCATTTATTTCTTTCTCTTTGCTTTTATCTGCTTGAATTGCTCTGTTTGCAGAGTCGATTTTTAATTTCCACTTGTCTGCAACTAAAAGAAAATCAAACATAGCTTTCGATTCATCTGACCCTACGATATTGCAAAATTTCTCAAGTTGTTTTCCGTCGGCATAAATTTTTAATGATGTTGTGTCCTTAATAATTAAAAAAATCGTGTGTTGACCTACTTGAAATTGGTAATAATCAGGTTGATCATAGGTGTAAAGAACTGAAAAGTTACCATTAGCATCGGGGGAGATAGTCAGTGATTTATCTGTTGTTTGGTCATTTGCATTCCCAACTAAAGGTCTTACTGTAAATTGTTTTTCATCCGAATTGAAGATCATCCCGGAAATTCTAACCGTTCCCTTTTGAGCCATGAGATGGCACGAAAGAACTACGGTAAATAAGAATAAAAGTCTATTTTTCATCTAAAGCTTTTTTAATAGTTTCTTCTAATTCTGGTCCTCTCAACCCTTGAGCTAACAAAAGTCCGTTCCGGTCAAGTACCATCGTATATGGAATCGAACTAATTCCAAACTCTCCAATTACATAAGAATTCCAACCACCTAAATCGCTAATATGATTGGGCCAAACAAGTCCATCAGCGGCAATGGCTTCCTCCCATTTTTTGTAATCTTCGTCTAAAGATATGGAAACAATTTCGAATCCTTTGGATTTATATTTCTTGTACATGGCTACTATATTGGGATTCTCTTTTCTGCAAGGACCGCACCAGGATGCCCAAAAATCAACCAATACAACTTTTCCCTTGAGCGTAGCTATATCAAATTCTTTACCTTCTAACGTTTTCAATGCGAATTGAGGTCGAACCATGTTCAATGTTTTACGAAATCTTAAAGCAGGAATCGTACTAGGGTAGTTGAATTCGTAGGCCGTTACCACTTCTTCCAATACTTTAATATTATCTGCAGAAGGAATTAAATAATACAACAACACTACATTAAAGGGATTTTCAGGTTTCGCAAGCATTTCGGATGTAACAAAATTCGTTAGTTTTTGAAATGATTCTTCGGGTGATAACCCAGGTTGAGGAGCCGTGAATTGGGCAAATTTATTTAAAGTTTCGCACCATTCTGTTCCACTTGCATTTGGATTTAATGCAAATTCATCGGCATTTGTTTGCAGGGAAATTTGATCACCTGGCAATAAAGATAGTGGAATAGCTTTTTTAAGGTTCGGAATGGTTAACTGGTATACATTTAACTCCTTAATATTTCCGGTCAATTCGAAGCTCCCATCGGCAGAAATTTTAGTTTTTGAAATATTTTCTAACTTATTTTCTGCAGGAAAATCAAGTGAAATATCCATGCCTTCTGCTCCCTTTATTACACCTTTTATGGTTACGCTTTTGGCCTTTTCTCGATTTGTATCTTCNNCTTAATTCTCTGTTTTGATATACGAAATAACCGACTGCACCTAAGGCAACTAGTAAGATGATCACATGAGGAAAATATTTTTTTATCATCATGATTTAAAGTTCTTCAAGCATTTGTCTCAATAAGCTATTCGAAGTTTTAGGATCGGCTTTCCCTTTTGAAACTTTCATCAACTGCCCCATAAAGAAACCCGTGAGCTGTTTTTCTCCGTTTTTAAAGCGCTCAACCTCATTGGGATGATTATTAAAAACTTCTATGATAAAAGCTTTAAGAGAGTCTTCAGATGAATCTTGTATCAGATTTAATTGCTCTGCAATTTGAATAGCCTCCGCTTCTGAATTTAGCATTTCAGGAAATATTCTTTGAGAAGCCATCGAAGTTGAAACTTTTCCTTGTTCAATTAGGGTTACTAATCCAGAAAGCCGTTGCGGAGTAATAGGGAATTGATCAATTTCAACACCAAATTCATTTAAATATGATTTCACATCACCCATCATCCAATTAGCTGCCGCTTTGTAATTTGACGTGAAAGCAATTAGCTCTTCATAGTAAAGTGCAATTCCTTTTGAATCCGTTAAATTATAAGCATCATAGGAAGAAAGCCCATAGACCTTAGTGTATTTTTCAAAAAGCACTCTTGGTAATGCAGGCATTGTCTTTTCTACCGATTGAATGTAAGCTTCGTTAACGGTTATGGGTTGCAGATCCGGTTCAGGAAAATACCTGTAATCGTTCGCAGCTTCTTTCGTTCTCATGGAAATGGTTATTCCTTTTAGCGCATCAAAAGCCCTTGTTTCCTGTGTCAAGGGTTGCCCATTTTCAATGGCCTCAATTTGACGACTAATCTCAAACTCTATGGCACGTTGCACGTTCCGAATTGAGTTCATGTTTTTAACTTCTACTTTAGTTCCGAAAGCCTTTTCACCTTTTAATCGCACCGAAATATTGGCATCACACCGCATAGAACCCTCTTCCATGTTTCCATCGCAAATTTCCAAGTAACGTAGAAGTTTTCTAACCTCGGTTAAATAATTGTATGCTTCAGTAGAACTAGCAATATCAGGTTCAGTAACAATTTCCAATAGGGGAGTGCCTGCACGGTTTAAATCGACCAATGTGTCGTATACATCCACGTCATGGATGCTTTTTCCAGCATCTTCTTCCATGTGAATACGCGTCAATCGAATAGATTTTTCTTCTTGGTTTTCATCGCGAATGATGATACTTCCTCCGGTACAAATTGGGGTTTTATCTTGTGTAATTTGGTACCCTTTAGGTAAGTCGGGGTAGAAATAATTTTTTCTTGCGAAATATTGTTCTGGCGCAATTGTACATCCGCAGGCTATTCCCAACTTAACAGCATATTCAATTGTTTTTTTATTCATAACGGGTAGGGTACCGGGGTGACCTAAGGTTACGACACTCACTTGGGTGTTGGGTGAAGCTCCATACTCGTTGATATCATTTGAATAGGCTTTTGATTTCGTGAGCATTTGAGCATGCACCTCTAAACCAATTACAGCCTCGTATTTTGCTTTAATTGAATCGTCGATTGCCATTAAATTCTTGAAATTAATTCTTTCATAATCAAGGTCATTTTAGGCTCCTGTCTGCTCGCTACTTCAATCACATCCTGTACACTTACTTTTTGTATTTTTCCAGGAACGCCTAAGTCGGTAATAATAGAAATCGCAAAACAAGGAATTTCCATGTGTCGCGCTACAATAACTTCAGGTACGGTAGACATTCCAACAGCATCTGCTCCAATTGCACGAACATAGCTGTATTCTGCAGGGGTTTCAAGTGTCGGACCGGTTAAACCAGCGTACGTTCCAACAGCAACACGTATATTGTTTTCTGTAGCTATTTTTTGCGCTAAAGAGATCATCTCAGGGTCATACGGTTCACTCATATCTGGAAAACGTGGTCCGAGCTCATCGATGTTCTTACCAATTAATGGATTTCCCGGAAACAAATTAATGTGATCGTTTTGAATCATTATTTCACCAACTTGAAAATCCGGATTTACACCACCTGATGCATTGCTTACAAATAGTCGCTCAATTCCAAGTAATTTCATAACGCGAACAGGAAATGTAACTTGTTGTAATGAGTAGCCTTCATAGTAATGGAATCGACCTTGCATGGCGACAACATGTTTTCCTCCTAACTCACCAAAAATTAATTTACCGGAATGGCTCTCCACTGTTGATACTGGGAAATTTGGAATTTCTTCGTAAGGAATTTGATCAATAATGGTGATTTCTTTCACCAAACCACCTAATCCGGTACCAAGAATTATTCCTATTGACGGTTTAACGTTTGTTTTGGATTGAATGAATTTTACGGATGCTTCAAATTGTTCTAACATAATCTAATATAAGTTGATTAAAGGCATTTTCATTATCTATTTTCATTTCAATTGGAATATAAAACCAAGGGTAATTTGAAAGGCCCCATTTTTCTTTGAAGGGCAACAGACGCATGTAATCTTTTTCAGTTGTTATAATACTCCAATTTTCACTCACAAAGGTATCAATTTTTTCATGAATTTTTTGAATTTCATTGACCGAGAAGTTGTGATGATCTGGATAAGAAATATGTTCTACTCTCGATGTTTCGCTCAAGAATTCAATAAGAGGTTCAGGTTTTGCAATTCCTGTAACTAAAAGTACGTTTTTGGAACAATATGCTGTATTTCCAAACGAAATCGGATCGGAGTAGGAGATACCAGAGAAGTAAATAGGTTTATTGTATTTCGATAACTCCGATTTAACGTTGCTTTTTTCAATTTCAGTCATATTGAGAGGACATTTTGTGACGACAATGATATCTGAGCGTTGTGCGCCACTTCTTAATTCTCTTAAGTTGCCGGCAGGTAAAAGGAAGTCATGCGAAAATAATGAATTGTATGTTGTTAAAAGCACTGAAAAACCAGCCTTAATTTTTCGGTGTTGAAATGCATCGTCTAAAATAACTACACTTTTCGGTTGAATCTTTCTCAATTGTTGAACACCATCCGCTCTATTCTCTGATACTGCAATTGCTATATTTTTTTTGAATTTAGTGAAATAAAGGAGCGGCTCGTCTCCAACATCTATAGAGGTGTGATCCTCATTTACTAATAAATAGCCGTTTGTTTTTCTTCCGTAACCACGCGATAAAATTTGGAGTTCATGTTTTTCATACAGTAGTTTTGTTAGGTAAATGACCATAGGCGTTTTTCCTGTTCCTCCGACAGATAAATTACCAACAACTATTGATTTATGGGGGATATTGTAGCTCTTCAAAAGTGACGTGTCGAAAAGAAAATTTCTGACACAGGTAACGATCCACCAAATAAGGCTTATAGGAAAGAGTAAACGCCGAAGCATTATGTTAAATTTCACACCTAACTAACGTGATAATCTGAAAATTCTTGTTCGTCTGCAAAATAATAAATACGTAATAGGGCCGTGTCATTCAAGAAATCAATTTTTCCCACTTCTACACGATTAATACTTAAACCTGTTCTTTTTTCCAGATCTGCCTTCATCTCCTCGTACTTTTCGGGTACAATTAAATCAATTCGCTCGTAGTTTATAGGAATGATAACTTTTTT
>DORI01000207.1 GCA_003512365.1 Crocinitomicaceae bacterium
TCTTTATCTTTCCGATTGGCTTCTTCGAGTTTATTATTCAACGAGCTTTCTTTCCCGCGAATTCGATCTTCGTTGGACTGCATTTTTCGTTCACGGTCTTTGATAGAGGCTTCGTGTTCTTCCTTTAGTTTAAGGAAATTCTCCTTGGCTTGGAGCATTTTTTCTTTTTTGATTCTTTCTGCCTCGGATTCGGCTTCCGACATTTTTTTCTTGATGGCGCCACCGACAGATAAACGATAAACCCCAAAAGTCACTCCGCCTCCAGCTAGTACACCGATAATAATTGAAACTATTTCCATTTCATGTCTTTTTAAAATTAAAAACCACAAGGGCAGAACATGCAGGAGAAATTAAATTGAGGAAATCTCTTTTTCCAAATCATAAAGTTTTTGATCAACCAGCGCCAAATCACTGGAATACCTTTGATCAGCTTTCATCATCAATTGTAAACTTGCCATCGCCATGAGGTCTTGTAAATCATTCACCGAATACTGTTTTTTCAGAGACTCAATGGCTTCATTTAATGAAGACACAGCGCGAAGGACTCGATCCTTTTCTGAATCCAATACAGATATAGGATAACTTCTACCAGCAATATCCAACTTTAGTGAAACCTTAGGCATGTTTATTTTTTAACTTTTGGATACAAAACTCAATTTCTCTTACTAATGCGTCAATCTCTTCATCCTTACGGAAAATTTTTTCCGAGGAATCGGGATTAACTTCCTGCTCGTTTGTCGAAATCCGGTCCATCAATGACTCTACTTGACGTTGCAATTCCTTTGTTTTTTGTTTTTCAAAGGACAATTCCTCAACAAGTCTTTTCGCCTCGATTTCTAGAGCGGCAGAACGTTCTTGCTCCTGAACAATGTCTGCTTTCAATTTATAAAAAATTGCTCTAATTCTATCGATTTGAGAATCAATATGAGACTCCATATCTACAAACTTTGCACAAAGGTAGCAATTGCAGTTTGATTACTCAGACAAGTAGATTTTTTTTAAGAATTTTTATTAATTCGTTCCGCAATAAAACACGGTTTGGTATAATTAGGACAAAGTTCGTAGATATTGTCAAAGCTGTTGCAAGACCATCGATCCCAAGCAAGTTGTATCTGTCCAAGTGCCGAAGGGGTACATGTTGAATCGAGCATGAATTTTGCGTTTTTTAAAGTTTGAGCAACTTTTAGATTTCCGTCACCCACAAGCACGCAATGGTTTGGCCAGGTGAAGTCGAAATCGTTCAAATCTACAGGTTGATCATAAAGCAATATTTCATTATCCGATTCCATCCGCATATAGACTTCATTTCGTTTCGCATCAAAAGCTGCTATGAAATATGAATCAAGATACTGTTGTTTGGCCAAGTAAATCAAACTTTGAAGCGAAGAAATTCCCATTATTGGCACTTTCAAACCAAAGGCGATTCCCTTGGCTGTGGCGAGTCCAATGCGTAACCCGGTGTAAGAACCTGGGCCAATGGCCACAGAAACCGCACTTAAGTCTTTTATCGAGCCATTGATTGCTTCAAAAAGTGCATCGATGAGCAAGGTGAGTTGTTCGCCGTGTACAAATTCATGTGAATTAATTTCTAAATGTTTAACGAGTTTCCCTTTTTCAGAAAGCGCCACGGAGCAAACCTGCGTGGAAGATTCTATGTGAAGAATCATTTTTTCTCCTCCAATTTAAAACCAACACCATGAATATTTAGGATGGCAATATTCGCGTCGGGTCTGAGGTATCTTCTGAGTTTTGTAATGAATACATCTAGGCTTCTTCCTACGAAATAATCATCTTGACCCCACACTGTATTTAAAATAACATCTCTTGGCAAAACTTGATTTCTGAATTTGAGCAAAAGTTTTAGAATTTGTACTTCTTTCTTGGTGAGGTTGGTTTCCGTTGCTGCTGATTTTAATTTCAAATTCTCTGTATCTAACTGAAAAATACCAACAAATAATATTTTTTCTTCAGATTCATCCATGCTCACATTAATACGTTTCAACAAGGATTTCACCCTGAGATTTAGTTCCTCAGAAGCAAAAGGTTTGGTGAGGTAATCGTCTCCACCCGCACTAAATCCTTCAATTTTGTCCTCTGTCATTGTTTTTGCCGTAAGGAATAGTATGGGAATATTTTTGTTGATTTTTCGTATGTCTTTGGCCAAGGTAAACCCGTCTTTTTTGGGCATCATGACATCAAAAATACAAAGATGGAACAACTCTTCGCTAAATCTTTTCAAGGCTTCAGCACCGTCTGTTGCCAAAGATACTCTATAGCCTACCCCACGCAACTGATCTGCGATCACAAATCCGAGGTTGATGTCGTCTTCAGCAAGTAAAATTTTTATTTCCATAGAAAGAAATGAATATCATAAAAAAGCCAAGAGCTTTGGTTTCCCAAAGCCCTTGACTAATCAACCTAACCTACTACTGTTGCAAAGTTAATGTGAAAGAACGACATGGTTACAAATCGAATCGTATTTTTTTCTTAAAAATTTGTTAACATAGAATCGTTAAATGCACGATTCCACTTTTGCTTTAATAAAATAATTAATTTAGGGCGATGAATCGCATATTAATTGTAGACGACGAAACCGACATCCGAGAACTGCTTAAATACAATCTAGAAAAGGAGGGGTATATTTGCGATACCGCAGTGGATGGCGTTGATGCCCTTGAAAAGATTAAAATAAATAAGCCTTCATTGATCCTTTTGGATGTCATGATGCCGAAAATGGATGGCAT
>DORI01000090.1 GCA_003512365.1 Crocinitomicaceae bacterium
TCTGTAAAAAAAGAGGCATTTATAACAACTCCAAGAAAAAGTTATTGGTATCAGCAACGCTCCGTACTAGGGGAAGGAGGAAAAGCCTCTCAAGGTGATGGTTATTTTGTTGCTCAAAATCCAGACTTTGGAGTACAATTCACCTATTACATGGCAAATTCTTTGAAATCTTCAAAAGAAAAGCGAAAGGAACAAGAAAGTGAAGCAATTAAAGCTCAAAAAGAAGTGGCAATTCCGGACTGGGCAATTCTTGAAAAAGAGGAACTTGAAGGAGATCCAAAAGTAATGCTTGCAATTTATGGCGCATCAGGAGAATTGGTGAGATTAATCGAAGCCTCAAACGGAAAAGGATTTCAGCGAATAAATTGGAATTTACGTAGAAAAGCTGTAGGTACTATTACTCCTGAAAATAAAGACTGGAAAAATGAAGGTCCTATGGTTGCCCCAGGAAAGTATCAAGTTCAACTTTTAAAAATTGAAAATCAAAAATGTTTCGAGTTAGGAGAGAGAGTTTCCTTTGAAATTGAGCCTCTTCCGGAATTAACACCTACAATAAAAGGAATGTCAGCTGAGGAAGTTACAGCGTTTTGGGTAAAACTTGACCAAGCGTATAGTGCCGTTCAGTTATTTAGCGAACAAGTGAAAAAAGAGAAAAGAAAAGTAGAAACAATGCACAAAGCGTTAACTCTTTCTAATAAAATTTTAGCGGATGAATTTTCTGCGCTTTCAGCTTTTTCAAGTAATTTTTTAACGATTGAAAACCTCATCAGCGGAAGTAATATTAAACAGCAAATAGGTGAAGAAAATGAGTACCCTACTATCTACCATTACCTTGGTGTTGTGAGTACTGGAGTTGGAGGATCAACTTATGGTCCTACACCTACTCACCTAAAATGCATGAATGCAGCGGTTTCTCTACTAGAAAAAGCAAGGAAAGAATTAGAAATAGTCAGTTCCAAACTTCCTGAAATCGAGAAAAAAATCAGAGCGGCTGGAGTTGAAATACGTTTGGATTAAGATTTCTTTTCGAGCTGCCCGTTGGAATGTTTGGCGAATCTTCCCATTTCACGATCATGTACATGGTCGTAAGATGGCCAAGGCCAACCTCCAAATTGGGTTTGCTGGTAATCTTGAAATGCCTGATAAATTTCTTCGCGGGTATTCATAACGAATGGGCCATGTTGCACAACAGGTTCGTTTAAAGGTTTCCCTTGAAGAACTAACACTTTACAAACTTCTGCTCCGCTTTTTAATTGAATAGCTACATTAGGATCTACATCCACCGCATGATAATGTGGAATTTCCGTATTTCCAATAGTTAATGAATTGCCTTCGTAGAAATAAAGGGAACGATTTACACCTTGCGCAGTGGCTTCAAGCGTGAAAGAACTATTAGGATCAAGCTGAATGTTGTAAATGCCTACATGATTATCTTCCGGAGCTGCCCATGAATCTGGTGGTGCCGATTCTGCACGGTGAGCACCTAATTTTCCAACTAACACCTCTACATGAACACTGCCCTCACCTTCATTTACAGTGTATTTCGGAACATTTTCAGACCACAGCATTTTAAAATGTGGGGCAACCATTTTGCTTTTCTTTGGTAGATTTAACCAAATCTGAAAAAGCTCCAAGGGATTATCCTCTTGGGAATTTAACAAAGGAAACATTTCTGCATGCTGAACACCTTTACCTGCTGTCATCCATTGCACATCGCCATTGCCATACCTTCCTGCTGCTCCAGTTGAATCAGTATGATCTACTAATCCTTTTCTTACCACCGTAATCGTTTCAAATCCTCTGTGAGGATGACCAGGGAATCCAGGTACCTTCATACCATGATACATCCTAAAACCATCTTTAACTATGAAATCTTGGCCCATATGTCTACCATTAAAATAAGTAGGGTCTGGTCCTAAATCATCATTTCCTTTAGGAAAAAAATCTTCGTGATGAACACAAAATAAAAAAGGATCTAAGGTCTCCCACTGAAATCCTAATGGTCTAATTTTTTTTATCATCTTTGGAGTATTTTTTTCATGTTTATCATTTTTGAACCAAGCAATAAAGGGAGCCGAGATAGCCGCGCTCAAGCCTAAGGTTAATTTTCCAACAAAACTTCTTCTTTCCATAAACCTATTGAGTTGACCGATCAAAAATAAACATTCTATTGTAGTTTGCGAATTAACGTAGGTTATGAAAATCAAAAAGCCCCATTGCGGGGCTCATTGATGAAAAAAGTATTTGTGATTTAATTATGCATTACACTTAAACAAGGTTTTAGTGATGTTCAAGTAGTATGTTTTAGCGTAAACTAATCAACAAATATTGTGCCATAAAAAACAAAAAGTTCAACACTGTTGAACCTTAGCTAAACTATTAAAAAATCATTTAAAACTTCGACAAATATTCTTTATTTATCGTTAAACGTGTACCCTACACCTTTAATTGTTCTAATGTAATGATCTCCTAATTTCTCTCTTAATTTTCGAATGTGAACATCAATTGTTCGTTCGCCTACTATGGTTTCATTTCCCCAAACAATAGCTAGAATCTGATCCCTGTTAAATACTTTTCCTGGCCTGCTAGCTAAAAGTTCTAAAAGTTCGAATTCTTTTTTCGGAAGCACCAACTGATTTCCTTCAATTTCCACCATGTACTTTTCACGGTCTATTTTCAGCAAACTTTCACCTACTTCAACCTCTATTCCCTTGGACTTATCTAATCGTCGCAATAAACTCTCAATTTTTGTAATCAATAAACGAGGTCGAATTGGTTTTGTAATGTAATCATCTGCACCAGCTTCAAAACCTGCAATTTGAGCATAATCCTCCGCCCTTGAAGTTAGGAAAGCAATAATTGGTTGAGATAAATTCAAATCTTTTCTAATCACTTGACACGTTTCAATGCCATCCATTTTCGGCATCATCACATCTAGAAGAATTAACGATGGACTGATTTGTTGTGTCATTTTAATCGCTTCTTCACCGTTGGAAGCTGTAAAGACTTTGTACCCCTCTTTTCGAATGTTATAGGATAAGAACTCCAAAATATCCGCTTCGTCGTCAACTAACAAGATCGTATGGCCTTTAAGATTTTCCATTATATTTTAATTTAATCTTTCACTACAAAGGTCCGTTGAACTTAAGCACAAAGAGTTACTATATCCTTAAGTGTAAGTTAATTCATTGTAAGTATCTTTTAATATTTTAGTAACATTGAATCATATTATGATCACTTAATGCTATTTTGTACATTATTTTGAATTGGGTTAAAAATTATACTAAATAAAAAAGTCGCCCCTTTCGAGGCGACTTTTCTTTGAGAAGGTTTCCCTTCGTTGTTTATTGTTTAATTACACGTATCATTTCAACGTTTTCGTCTTGACGTACAGTAATCATGTACACACCAGGAGTCAACTGATCACCTAGTTGAACACTCTCTATACCTTCAACTGTCGTTTGCTTTCTTGACACCTCTTTGCCCAT
>DORI01000224.1:0-2745 GCA_003512365.1 Crocinitomicaceae bacterium
ATGTGATGTAAATTCGCCGGTATGCATTGCTGGTGTATTGGGTGGTTTTGATAGCGGAGTGTCTCAGAATACTAAGGATATATTTCTTGAATCTGCTGTTTTTGACATGACTTCTGTTCGAAAAACCGCACGACTTCACGGGATAAATAGCGATGCAAGTTTTCGCTTCGAACGAGGTGTTGATAAAACTTTAACTGAATTAGCGATACGTAGAGCCTGCCAAATGATTGTTGAGTTATCAGGAGGCACCATTACCACATCTCTTGTTGATCAATCTAAAGTTACATTCTGTAAAAATAAAATATCCTTTTCTCCGGAAGAAATCAATTCAATTTTAGGTACATATATTTCTGATGCAGATCTTGAGGGTATTTTATCGTCATTAGATTTTGAAATCACTAAAGAAAATTATCTTTGGACCGCAGCAGTTCCATTATATAGAATTGACGTAGAAAGAACTTGCGACATTGCCGAAGAAGTGTTAAGAATTTATGGCTTCAACAATGTTGATATTTCGGACAGCATGAAAATTTCCATTCCAAAAATTGGCATTAATGATTGTAGAAAGCGTATATCATCTTTTTTAGTAAATCAAGGATTCTTTGAGGCAATGAATAATTCCATGATAAGTTCGTCGGTGAGAACATTTTTTACTTCTCAGGACAATAGTAATCTAAATGACATTACTGTATTAAATCCCTTAAGCAAAGAATTGGGCGTAATGAGATTTTCCCTACTGCCAGGATTACTCGAAAATTTAAAGCATAACCAAAATCGACAAAACACTAACTTACGTTTATTCGAGTTCGGTAAAACTTATTCCAAACTAAACAATGAATATTTTGAACGAAATCTGATTTCCGGAATTGTAACAGGAAATAAAATGGAAGAAAATTGGATTAATTCAAAAAGTGAGGTAGATTTTTATTATTTAAAAGGAATTATTGAGAATATTCTTTCTCAATTATCTCCGAAAAATACGTCAATTTCAAATTCACAGTACCACAGTAATTCATCAGTCGGGTTATTGTATATAATCAATGGTAGAACTATTGGTCAAATAGGAATAATGGATAATTCAATTTTGAATCACTATTCAATAAAGAAACCAGTTTACTACTTTGAATTTGACATCGATGAACTAAATCAACTTTTCAATAATAACTCATTGAATTACAAAGAACTACCGAAAGCTTTTTACTTACGAAGAGATATATCGATAATCATAAAAAATTCAGTCACATTCGAAGAAATAAAGAACACTAGTTTTGGGGTGGAAAATAGAATTTTAATTGACGTAAATTTATTTGACGTTTATAAAGATAAAAATATTCCAGATGGATATAAATCCTACTCCATTTCATATTTGTTTCAACACGAAGAAAAAACACTTACAGATAATTATGTTGACTCCATAATATCAAAAATAATGAACTCCATAGAAAAGACTTTTGATGCAAAAAGGAGATAATTGATTAGTATCCTAAAATTTTAAGATAATCCTCTGCTGTTTGTTCCTCACTGAATAATTGAGAATAAATCTTTCCATTTTCATCTCGATTGATCATAATGTGTTTGGGCTCTGGTATTAAACAATGTTTTAAGCCACCAAAACCACCAATTGTTTCTTGATAAGCACCTGTATTAAAAAAGCCTATATATAATGTTTTTTCCTTGTCAAACTTTGGTAAATAAATGGCATTTGAATGTTGCTCAGAGTTATAGTAGTCATCGGAATCGCATGTTAAACCTCCTAATAAAACACGCTCGTAATCGTCCTCCCAACGGTTTATAGGTAACATGATAAAACGCTGATTAATCGCCCAGGTATCTGGAAGATTGGTCATAAAAGAGGAATCAATCATATTCCATTTCTCCCTGTCATTTTGTTGCTTTTGATGAAGAATGCTAAAAATAGCACCTCCACTTTCCCCTACTGTAAAAGAACCAAACTCGGTGAAAATATGTGGCTCCGGAATATCGTTATCTGTGCAAACTCTTTTAACTTGCGTTAATATTTCACGAACCATGTAGGCATAATCAAAATCAAATGCCAAGGATTTTTTAATGGGAAAACCTCCTCCAATGTTGAGTGAGTCAAGCTCAGGACATAACTTTTTCAAGTCACTGTAAATTCGTAAACATTTTGTTAGTTCGTTCCAATAGTAAGCTGTGTCGTTGATTCCAGTATTAATAAAGAAGTGAAGCATTTTAACTTTCACTTGTGGGTTTTCCTTGAGTATTTGTTTGTAGAAAGGAACAATTTCACGGTATCGGATGCCAAGTCGCGAGGTATAAAATTCGAACTTTGGTTCTTCCTCCGCTGCGATTCGAATTCCAATATTAAGTTCTTTACTTGTTTTAGAAATTAAACTGTTTAGTTCATCGATATTATCTACAACAGGTACGATCTTTAAGTTTTCTTCTTCAATAAGTTGGATTATTTTATTTAAATATAATTCAGGCTTATATCCATTGCAAATAACATATTTACCGGTAGTTAGCTTTCCTGAATTAAACAAATGGTTTACAATATCTATATCAAATGCTGAAGACGTTTCAATGTGGACATCATTTTTTAGCACTTCATCTAAAACAAATGAAAAGTGATTGCTTTTGGTGCAATACGAATAATAATACTTCCCAGAATAACCCAAGTTATTGATGGCTTCACGAAACCAGCCTTTGGCACGTTGGATGTTATTAGAAATCTGAGGTAAATAATTAAATTTAAGTGGCGTACCG
>DORI01000224.1:2785-2978 GCA_003512365.1 Crocinitomicaceae bacterium
CATGAAAAAATAACCTGTCTTCACGCAAATTAAACTCATTCTGTGGAAAATCAAATGTCTGATCAATTAGGTCTATGTATTTAGTTCTCATTGCTTTTTGATGCTGTATTATTTACTTGTTTTGCTGTAGTTCATTGACTAAATTTTCTAGCGGTCGAGCTAGTACTCCGCCTCCTTGCCATAGTACGATAGG
>DORI01000069.1 GCA_003512365.1 Crocinitomicaceae bacterium
GCCAATTTTTGTTGGCACATTTGCCAAAAACTTCATCATTTTTTTCTTTTGACCAATCTTCTTTGTAGAGCTTGTGTGCAGCGTTGAATGTTTCTCTTCGTGTAATGTATATTGGTTTCATGTTAGTGACTTTTCATCTATTGAACATTCTACAAATCCCTCGCTGTCTATTTTTTGTAACAGTACAGGAACAATGTGGTTAACTAATTTTGAATTGAACTTATGTTTAACTTTTATATAATTATCCGTAAAACCGTAAATCCAACCGTTATCTTCTTCTTGCTCAAATAATACTACTCTTTTTGTATTTAGGTGTTGAGAATAAAAGTGTCTTTTTTTTCTATCCGAAAGTAAATGTAATTTTTTACTACGTTCTCTTCGAATTTCCATTGGTACCTTTTCACCAAGTTTAGGAGCCCCGGTATTGGCTCGTTCGGAATAAGTGAACACATGTAAATAACTCACGTCTAAATCTGTTAAAAAATTAACAGTGTCCATAAAATCCTCGTCTGTTTCACCAGGAAATCCGACGATTACGTCTACTCCAATGCAACTGTGCGAATTGAATTTCTTAATGGTTTCAACCCGTTCTTTATACAATGATCTTTCATATTTACGTCGCATGAGCTTAAGTAATCGATCGGATCCAGATTGCAATGGAATATGAAAATGGGGCATGAATTGACGCGATTCATTAAGGCAAAATTTGATAATTTCGTTGGACAGAAGGTTGGGTTCAATAGACGAAATTCTAAATCGTTCAATGCCTTTTATTTTATCTAATTCTTTAATTAGTGAATAAAAATTTTCTTCTGAACCTTGACCAAAATCTCCAATATTAACGCCGGTCAACACAACTTCTTTTACATCGGTTTTTGCAANNTCGTTTTGGCTTCTGTTACCGTTTTTTCAATTGATGCATTTCTACTTTTTCCTCTGGCTAATGGAATGGTACAAAAGGTGCAGAAGTAATCGCATCCGTCTTGAATTTTTAGAAATGATCGCGTGCGATCTCCAAAGGAGTAGGAAGGTATAAACTCCACTACATTTTTTATATTCCCTTGAGCAATTATAACCTTTTCAGAGGTGTCATGCTTGTCGATGTACTCAAGAATATTAAATTTTTCGTTTGCCCCAAGCACCAAATTTACCCCAGGAATTTTTCCTATTTCTTCTGGTTTTAATTGAGCGTAACACCCTACAATGGCAACAAAGGCTTCTGTGTTTATTTTTTTTGCTCGTTTCACCAACTGTTTACATTTTTTATCAGCATTTTCAGTAACGGAGCAAGTATTAATTACGTATATGTCTGGAATATCTTCAAAGTCAACTTTAGCAATACCTGCATCCTCGAATAATCTAGAAATTGTCGATGTCTCAGAGAAGTTTAATTTGCAACCGAGTGTGTAAAAAGCAACTTTTTTGAATTGATTCATATCTTCATTGCAAAGGTACATAGTTCCGTGGTTATCTCAAACTTAAAACGTAACTTAGGGGCAGAAATTAGTGTTTGTTTTTCGATATGAAGAAATCGAAACTTTGGTTTAGTATTTTTGATTTTTCTTTTGATTACAAAGGAGATGAACCAAATTTCATAAATAATAACTTCTCATGGTCCGGAGAGTTTGAAAGAAATTGGAGTGATATCAAAGAGGAATTGAATTACTATTTAAGGAGTCACCAACCGGATGCTTATTTTAATAAAACAATGGTCAACACTTCCGATACATGGAAGACATTTTCGTTGAAATGGTGGGATATTGAATTTAGCAGTCGCTATAGATTCTTTCCAAAAACGATGGGCCTAGTTCGTAAATATCCAGAAATCCTCTCAGTCTCATTTAATCAATTGGAATCTGATGGAAAAATTCTTCCACATAGCGGTGATACAAATGCCATTTTTCGATGTCATTTGGGTATTGAAATCCCAGAATCTTTGCCAAAAACGGGCCTTAGAGTTAGAGATGAATTAAAATCATGGGAAGAAGGCAAATGGCTAATTTTTATGGATGCTTATCAGCATGAAGCATTTAATTTGTCCGAAAGAAGACGAATTATTCTAGTCTTAGATGTATTGCGTCCAGAATTTAGTTCTAAAAGAAAGATAGTTATCGCTGTGGTTTTAACTTCCTTGTTTTTACAAAAACGAGCTCAACGATTTAAGTTCTTATATAAATTACCACAATGGATTATTAAATTGATTGTTATTCCATTATGTCCATTGGCTTATATTAAAATGAGAATGGTTAATTTTTTCAAGGTTTACTAAACTACAGATTTCTTTTTTCTCAACAGTTTTATTTTCAGTTTCAACCATAATGGAATATGCAAATAAAAAGATAATAAGTATCTCCTGTAACACTTCGCTAGGAATGTAAAGTATATCCTTTTTAATTGGGTGATTTGGAAAGAACTTGAATTCGTTTCGTAACCGAGTTTATTTAAATTATCACCACAAATAGATTCAATTTCTATGAGGATTTTTGGGTCAAAGGCTTCTTTGTATTGACCAATTTTGTTTGAGTTTGGTTTTTGAGAAAGACCGCTATGAAAATGTTTGAGGCGATGTATAAAATCAGAACTAATGTCATTTTTCTTTTTTTCTAAAAGTGATTCAAAAACTCCTTCTGTTTCAATCATTTTTGGCTGATATTCAATTTCTAACCAATGACAGATATTTTTCAAAACCAATTCTGAATCTGAAATAAGCGATTCGTAGGTAACTATTATTCGTTTATTTGAAACCAGTTTTTCAATGTTGTTATAGGTATCATTCCAAAGTGCAGAAAGAAAAAGGGGATGCTGATTCCAATTCAATTTTCGATTGGATTTCGAAACAATATTGTCCCGAACATCTCGAGTTAGAATAACGTATTTGGCAGATGGAAAAATCTGTTGAAGAAGTTCAAGATGAAAAAAGAACTTAATTTGTTTGTCAACGATAATCCTAACATTACTCTTATCTTTGATATCAATAAAATGAAGATAAGTTAATTTGACAACCCGATCAAAATTCAAAATCTCTTTGTGCTCAAGTAAACTTTCAAGAAAAACATTTTTTTTGCTAAAATAAAGATTTGTGTTTTTTTCAGTGATTAGAAAAAAGGAATCGACATAATCAATTATATCAGGTTCATTCCAATATGTTTTGTTTCGGTATTTTTTCCAAAAATAGATTGCAAACGGTTCCTCACTCGGAGAAAGAATATTAGAGTGTAAATTCAGCATCAAACTGAGCAAGGAACTTCCGGTTCGTTCTGTGCAGAGAATGAAGTGAATTGGCAGATCATCTAGATATTTTGCGTTCAATGTTAAAAGTCTTATCGATTAAAAAAACATTTCAGGTAATGTGTTTTATGAGGAAAATTTTTGATGAATATTCTTTAATCGTTTTAATTTTATTG
>DORI01000275.1 GCA_003512365.1 Crocinitomicaceae bacterium
AATGGCTGCCTATCTTTCACATCCTTCAGATTTGTCGGTAACTCAAGGTAATGGGTTCAATTGGTTTGGGGAAGGGTATCAGAGAGGAGATAGTAAGCAAAAGGATGCTTTTTATCATGCGAATTTCGTTCTATCCAAAAATATAACTTATAAGGATTATGGAATTCGTAGAAAAAAGTTGCTGAAAAAATAATCAATTTACTAAATTAGGCGTATTAATTTGTTTAATAAAAAGCGAGATTTAGTCTCGCTTTTCTTTATTAATTAATTTTGACTATGTATAAATTAATACGGTCCATATTTTTCTTGTTTGATGCAGAAGTTGTTCATTACAAAGCAATGTCATTATTAGGAATAACATTAAAAATACCTCTGGCTCCTTTTATTTTTAAGAAATCCTTTATAATAGAAAATCCCAAATTAGAAAAGGAACTATTTGGATTAACTTTTAAGAATCCTGTTGGTCTCGCCGCCGGATTCGATAAAAACGCTACTTTTTTTAATAATTTATTCTATTGTGGTTTTGGGTTTATTGAAATTGGTACCCTTACTCCAGTTGGCCAGCCTGGTAACAACAAACCTAGACTGTTTCGATTAAAAAAAGATAGTGCAATCATTAATAGGATGGGATTTAATAATGATGGAGTAGAAATTGCCGTTGAACAGCTGAAGAAAAGAAAACACAAAGGACTTATTATTGGCGGTAATATCGGAAAAAACAAGCTAACGCCAAATGAGAGTGCGGTTGAGGACTACCTAAAAGCATTTAATTCACTTTTTGATTATGTAGATTATTTTGTGGTGAATGTTTCTTCACCTAACACGCCTAATTTAAGGGATTTACAGGAAAAAGAACCGCTAACGAACTTGTTACTTAAACTACAAGAACGAAATAATTCATTACCGATTCGCAAACCAATTTTATTAAAAATTGCTCCAGATTTATCAGATAGTCAATTAGATGATATTATCGACATTGTAGCGATTACTAAAATTGATGGGGTTATTGCTACGAATACAACGATTGATAGATCGAATCTTATTACACCAACTGAAGTATTGGAACAAGTTGGAGCCGGTGGATTGTCTGGTATACCTTTGAAGAATCGATCAACCGAGGTAATTCGTTATTTATCATTAAAATCAAATAAGGCATTTCCTATTATTGGAGTTGGAGGAATTCACAGCGAAGCGGACGCGTTAGAGAAGCTCGAAGCAGGAGCAGATTTGTTGCAATTGTATACAGGATTTATTTACGAAGGTCCAGGACTTGTGAAACGAATTAACAAAGCGGTATTATCAAAATTATGAATGAATTACAGTTAGTTGAGTGTCCTAGAGATGCGATGCAAGGAATGCACGAATGGATCCCTACAGAACTAAAAATTTCTTACATAAATCACTTGTTAAAATGTGGCTTTCATACAATTGATTTTGGAAGCTTCGTTTCTCCAAAAGCGATTCCTCAAATGAAAGATACAGCAGAGGTATTGAAAAGACTTGAATTAAATAGTAATACAAAGTTACTTGCTATAGTGGCAAATTTAAGAGGTGCACAGGATGCGCTTTCATTTTCTGAAATTGATTATTTAGGATTTCCTTTTTCCGTTTCAGAGGAATTTCAAAGAAGAAATACGAATTCTACCATTTCTGATTCACTTAAAAATTTGGAGGAAATTCAGAATTTATGTAGTGCAAAAAATAAACAACTAGTCGTTTATCTGTCCATGGGATTTGGTAATCCATATGGTGAAGAATGGACCCCTGAATTAGTTGTATATTGGAGTAAGCGCTTGCATTTGGATTTAGGTGTAAATGTTCTTGCATTGTCAGATACCATTGGCTGTGCCAAAGAGGAAGATGTTTCAGAATTGTTTAAATTACTTTGTAATGAATTAACAAATGCAACCATTGGTGCTCATTTTCACACGAGACCAACCAATTCGTTGCCACTGATTAAAGCGGCTTATGAAGCAGGTTGCAGAAGATTTGATAGCGCTATCAAAGGATTTGGGGGGTGTCCAATGGCTAAAGACGATTTAACAGGAAATTTACCAACTGAGGATTTACTTCATTTTTTTAATGTGAATAAAATTAACAATCCAATTGATCTTGAATTATTTAATAATGCCTACTCTTATTCGTCTAAAATTTTTAAATCATGAAGAAAGTTCTACAACTATTAGTTTTACTATCGTGTGTTTATGCTTGTGGTGATGCTGATAAAAATAATCAACTAGATCAAGATCAGGAAACGACAAACGAAACTGGTCAGAATAAGATTATTTCGATAGATTTTCACAATAATAAATTTAACAGTATTGAGAAAAATTTACTCCATGAGTTAGATTCGTTGCGATTTTTTAATTCGATACCTCAGAGAATATTTATCGAAATCCCTAAAGATAAAAAGGATGAGTTGTTGTCTGAAAAGCATTTTAATTTCATGCCCTTATACCCGAATAAAACACTAAATGATGGATTTATAATGACGGTAAGCGGGGAATTGTTTATGGATAGAAAATTTGCGACCATGACCAACCGTTCGTTTATTTTTGAACGTGTAAATAACTCACTCAT
>DORI01000017.1 GCA_003512365.1 Crocinitomicaceae bacterium
AATGAGGTGTTATCGTTAAAACTGTGTAATGAATTTAATGAGCGTATATCATAACGCACCCCACCTTGGAAATTCCATTTTGATTGTTCAAAAATCCAAGTACTAAAAACTCCATTATCAATTGTATTGGAATTAGGAATCAGCGTATCACTTGCGTTGGTCGCATTTCGATTTGTTTGAGCCATACCTTGAATTCCCGAAACACTTTTTAGGTGCTTCCCCCATTTTTTAGACCATTTGATGGTGTAAAGCAAATTATTCAATGTCATGCTCAAACTTGGGATGGTTACTTTTTCATCGTATTCAATTAATTGATTGCTTGTAAGACCGAACAAGGCAATTAATTCATTATTCTTGAAATACCATTTGTTTTCGTTTGAGAAATAGTGGTTTGAGAAGAATTGAGCGGGAAGTTCGTATTTTCTTTTTTGATCAGGGACTTGAAAGGAAGAGAAATCCACAATGCTATCGTGCGTATGACCAGGTATTCCTGTAATTGTTCTGTTATACGTGTACCTGAAATGGTGAACACTTCTTTTCGCGTTAAAGGAGAATGCAGCTTTCAAAACACTCTCGTCAAATCTTGAGTTTTTAGCAAATAGTTTATTGGGAAGTTTAAAATCAGCGTGATTAGCATAACTTCCTGCCACCATTAGACGCCACTTTTGACCTGAAGTTTTAAGGATTGCCCTGTTTACAGTTCCCATCGTATTGCTATTGAACAAAGACTGCAGTTGAATGTCGTAAGATTTTGCAGAAGCAAAGGGAGCGTCGTTGTAATAGATTACACCTCCAAGTGCATCTGCACCATAGAGAAGAGATGAGGGGCCTTTTATGACTTCTACTGAACCAATTCCTAATTCAGCCATGCCCATTCCGTGGTCGCCTCCCCATTGTTGCCCTTCAATTCTTAATCCATTCACTAGGCTAACAATCCGCATACCTTGCATGCCTCGAATTACTGGTTTGGATATGCCATTTCCAAGGCTAGACTGATATACTCCCGGTATCTTTGCTAAAATTTCTCCCATGTTGATAGGGGCGTGGAGTGATAATTCACTAATTTTTCTGGATTCTATATGAAATGGATTTTGATCTTGTCGCTGACTTGTTGTGCCGGAAAGTGTTACTTCATGCAAATCAATGTGCGATTGAAGTAGGTTTATTTTTATTAAGTTTCCCTCCTTGTACGTAATGACCTTTCCTTCGTACCCCGACGCACTAATACGCAGTTGATATTCAGATATTTTTCCAGGAGAAAATAATGCCTTTCCGCTTGAATTGGTGTATAATATTTGGTCTAATTCAACCACAAAGATCTGAACATTCTTTAGTGGAGTCGTTTCGCTACTGTCTTTAACCTCAATAATAACTTGCGCTTTAAGTGAGACAAATAAAAACAAACTTAATAATAGGAGTAATTTGCGCAGCATTTTGTAAACTTGTGTCAAATTTAAGAACAATATCGCAACAATGTTGCATTAAATGAAAAAAAATACGCGAAATACAAAAGCTAAGGCAGAAATCTTGAAGTTTATAAATTCTTCAACTCGTGCGGTATCTCATTTGGACATTCAAAAATCACTTGGTGAATTTTGTGACAGAGTAACTATTTACAGAGTTTTAGAGCGTTTAACGGAGGAAAAATCCATTCATCGCATAGTGAATGTGGACGGTGTAATAAATTACGCTTCGTGTTCAAGTTGCGCGGCACATCACACGCACAATCACGTTCATTTTAGTTGTATTAATTGTAAGGAATTATCTTGCTTAGAAAACAATGAAATCACGCTTACTTTACCAGAAGGATATCAATTTAAAGAAGCTTTTTTAACGGTTTCAGGAGTTTGTAAAGAATGTGTGGACCGAAGTCTTGTTTGATTAAGATGAATTAAACGTTCATTTCAACCAATTCATTCGATTTTTGTTTCATAAAAAAAAGTTACCCAATGAATGTCTATATTGATCAGCAGTCGTACCGAGAGATTTTAAGAAAACAACGTGATTATTTTAAGAGCCAAGCCACGAAACCAATTTCTTTCAGAAGAACTCAATTAAAGAAGTTAAAAGAGGCAATAAAGCAGAACGAGAAGAAANNTGAGGCATTAAAAAAGGATTTAGGAAAGTCAGAAGAAGAGGCTTACCTCACGGAAATTTCCATAGTTATGCAAGAAATCAATCTTCATCTATCTAATGTAAAGAATTGGTCGAAAAGACTCCGTGTTCAAACTCCTATGCAATTATGGCCGTCCAAAAGTTATATTCAGCCTGAGCCTTTGGGTGTTTCACTTATAATGGCACCTTGGAATTATCCTTTTCAATTGGCAATAAATCCCTTAATTGGTGTGATATCTTCCGGGTGTTGCGCTGTTCTCAAGCCTTCTCCATTTGCTATTCACACCTCACGGGTCATAGACGAGTTGATTTCAGGGATTTTTTCTTCTGACTACATCAAAGTTATTCACGGCAGTAAAGAACAGAATGAATTTATACTTAAAGAAAAAGTTGATTTAATCTTCTTTACTGGAAGTCCTGCAGTTGGAAAAATAGTGATGAGAGCTGCGGCTGAACATTTAACGCCTGTGGTTTTAGAGCTTGGTGGAAAAAGTCCATGTATTGTTGATCTGCATGCTGAATTAACAATCACAGCGAAAAGAATAGCATGGTCTAAATTAATTAATGCTGGTCAAACTTGTATTGCTCCAGACTATTTATTTGTTCACCAATCTATTAAAGAAAAATTACTCAAGGAAATTATTCGCAATTGGGAAACGATGCTCGGGAATGACGCGCAACAGAGTCCTTATTTTAATCGAATGATACACACAGAAGCGTTTGAGCGCGTGTCGAGTTACCTTGAACAAGCGAACATTTTTTATGGGGGAAAAGTAGATGCGGATGATCGATTTATTTCGCCAACACTAATTGATGAAGTAACTTTTGACGATGCCATTATGCAACAAGAGATTTTTGGTCCACTTTTACCGGTAATAACCTTCAGTGATTTAAATGAAGTTGTTGAGATTCTCGGAGAAAAAGAGAAACCACTTGCGATGTATTATTATGGAAAAGAAAAGACAGGTTTAGCTTTGTTCGAGAAGCTATCATTTGGAGGTGGTTGCATAAACGATGGTTTGTTGCATGTGGCCAATCATAATATACCATTTGGCGGTGTAGGAAACAGCGGGCAGGGAAGGTATCACGGAAAGGCAAGTTTTGAAGCATTTATACATTACAAGGGAATAATGAGTTCTTCGCGATGGTTTGATCTTGCTGCAAAATATCCACCTTATACCTATTTTAAGTACCTAAAACGATTTGTTTGATTATGGAAGGCTTAAGGAATAAGCTAAATTTAATATAAATTGTTGGCTTCCTTTGTCAATACGCCTATTAACTCCGGCAAGAAGCTTTAGGTTGCTGTGTTTACTTGTTTCAATAGTTACACCTGCAAAAGTCCGCCAGGCTCTGTTTCCAGGAACTGGTGTAATTTCATCAACGCCATAAATTAAATCTTGATTCCAGCAATAAAACCATTCGGTAGAAAAATAAGGACCAATCGGTGTGTTTTTAGCATCATACGAACTACTAAGTTTGGTTCTCAAAATACTTAAATCTCGCGAAGTTACCCTCCAATTCCATTGTTGTTTGAAATCGATACCTAAACTCCATCGCTTACTTACTTCAGTCCATTTGAGCGGAGAAAAAGATAACTCAATCCCAAGTCTTTGCTGTCCGATAAAATTTGCATTTGCATTATTCGGTTTTATGGCTAATCGGTATTCAATACCTCCGTCCAGTCCTTTTACAATTTTTCTTGAGATTTCGGGTTTTAAATTCAACTGATCGAAACCATTTCCCAATTCATGTCTATATTCAATATTACCTGAAGTTTTTATGTCGAAAAATGTTTTTTTTGTAATTCCAATCCCGCCCCAATATTGCATTTGCCCGAGATGAATAAAGTTATTCATGGAAATTAATACAAATAGTATGAATTTCATTTTTGAGAAGTGTAGCATGATTCGAATTATTTTACCGATTCAACAGAATATCCTTTATTTCTCAACAGTTCGATAACGCCAAACTCACCAGGAAGGTGACCGGCACCGACGGCAATAAAGGTCTTTTCTTTAGTAATTAATTTCTCTATTTCCGGAATCCAATTCTTATTTCTTTGATTAAGAAAATTTTCTGTGAAGGAATCAGTTGACATTTCTGAATTGTTCATCGCTTCGCTTAGTCCGTTTAAATCATCTGCCAAATATAGGTCAAGCATTTTATAGTATTCTGTCATCTCAGTTCCTAAGGATTCCATCAACATTTTTGCTTGTTCTTCTATCGAAATTGTGTTCACAGTTTTTAATTGATATTCCATGGTTTCCAATCCATACGAAGGGATTTTTCTTTTTTTAGCTTCTTCGTTAAAATATTGGTCAAATCCTTCAATTTTACCTAATTGATGTTGTAAAAGGATGGAGCTAGAGAAAAATGGTTTTAGTTTGTTAAACTTATTAAACTTAGATTTTTTCATTCTTAATGAATCGATACAATAGCTCCGAAATTGAACATATTGGTTTGGCGTGAGATAATCTTTTAAACTTTTTCCTTTTGGAAGAACCATATATTCCAACATGCCAATTTGTTCTTTTAGCGAAATATTCAAATCAATTTCAAGTGCCAATGCTTTGCAACTTTCGAACGTTGAACTCAGGGTTGGATAGACAACAAATTTGTCTTTGGGTACTGCATGTATGGTTCCATAGAGATATGATTCTTCTTTGATACCATTCCCGCTGATTTTCCATAATAACTGTCCGAATAATGTTGAACTAATAAAGCAGCTGGTGAGAAGAAGAACAAAAGATTTCATTTTTGTATTGCGTTGAGTTTTTTATTTAACGAATCTAGTAATTCCGAATCGATTATTCCATTTTCTGTTTCAAAATTCAAATAAAAAGAGGGTAGAAGGTAACTTCCCACAATTTCAGCGCCATGTCTTGGGAATCTGTTTATGGCAGCCTCAAGAACGGATAATCCTCCCCGAGCACCAGTAGACGTTGCCATTAAAAATACTTTCTTATTCTCAAAAAGTTGATTTTTAACCTGTGTTGCCCAATCAAATATGTTTTTAAAAGCAGCAGTATAAGAACCATTGTACTCAGCGAAGGAAATGAAAATCAAATCCGCACTTTCNNCAAACTCGTTAATTTTTTCAGGAATTCCATGTTTTACTTTTCGTTCCGGAGAAAAGATAGCAACTTCGAAGTCGTTAAGATCGAGTATCGTTATTTCTTCGTTACAAACTTTATTCGCTGCGAATACTGCTAGTTTTTTGTTGATTGAGTTGGAACTATTGGAGGCCCCGAAAGCAAGAGTTTTCAATTGATTTGTTATTTGGATGTATAATATTTAAGACAAATTAATTTCTATTTTTGTTTAGATTATGTAAAATGAGTTCCTTAGCTTATACTTATGAATTTTATGATTAACTTTATGTGCTAAACTAATTATAATGAAACAAATTTTATTTTTTTTGGTCTTCTTGTTATCTTTTGATACGTATTTAGGTCAGTGTAATTTAGGACAAGCAGAAATTCAGGTTTTAATTACCCCCGACAATTACCCAAACGAATCCTCTTGGAAATTGTTTGCAAATAATGTTCAAATTGCAGCCGGCACAACCAATGATACTACAATTTGTATTGATACCACAGCATGTATTCGGTTTGAAATGTATGATTCTTACGGTGACGGTATGTGTTGTAACTACGGCCAAGGATCATATTCAGTAGTATGGAATGGCGTTCAAGTAGCCACGGGAGGGCAGTTCACCACAATATCCACTAATTCATTCAATTGTCCTCCGGGAACTTCATGCGAAAATGCCATTTCAATTGATACAGGAACTTACATCGCTCCCGATCCGAACACATTTTACTCATTTACCCCTGATTCAACAGGAATGTATTCTGTCACGACTTGTGGTCTATCCAATTGTGATACAAAACTTTGGATATATGAAAATTGCAATAATTATGTTTATAACGCAAATAATACAGGAACACTGTTTTACAATGACGATAACTCACTTTGTGGAACAAGAGCGGATATTGACGCTTTTCTTTTATCAGGAGTAACCTATATCATACGCGTTGGATTGTATGGAACTACAGTTTGTAATGGAGGCATTCCGTTTTCAATTTCCTACGACGGTCCTGTTATTGGGTGTATGGATCCCCAAGCTTGTAATTATAATCCTGATGCTACTGTTGAAGGTGAGTGTTTTTATTATCCGAATCCAAATTGTCCTCAAGGTCCGGATTTAACAATAATCCAAAGTACAATTGAAAATTCATTGGAAATTCGAACTGAATATGCTACGAATTGTATGGTAGAGGAGGGTTGCATGAATGGATATGGTAACAGAACGGTTTTGGCATTCACCACGCATATAAAAAATGTGGGAGACATGGATTACTACATTGGAAATCCAAACAATAATCCCGATCAATTTACTTTTCAAAATTGTCACGGACATGCTCATTACGAAGGATATGCAGATTATGTACTTTACACCATGAATGGAGATAATATTCCAATTGGACATAAAAATGGATTTTGTGTACTTGATTTGGAGTGTTCAGATGGTGGAGCAGCACAATATGGATGTGGAAATATGGGAATTTCTCATCAATGTGGAGACATATACTCACGTGATTTGGATTGTCAGTGGATTGAC
>DORI01000182.1:0-571 GCA_003512365.1 Crocinitomicaceae bacterium
TTCACGAGACCTACACCCAAGAGACACTCGACATTATGGCACAAGTTCAATTTGATCGAAACAATTCCGCACACGTTTGTGACACAGAAATGCTTGTTTTTGCCGTCTGGTCCATGGAAAAATATGGTAATGTGAGTCCGTTTATTCAACACTTGCTTTTCAACCAAACTATTCAACACTATTTTTTGTGTTCTCCGGATATTCCATGGGAATACGATCCGCTTAGGGAAAACCCCCATGATCGAGAGCAGTTGTTTGAGAAGTACCATGTTTTATTGGAAAAGTATCAGTTTAATTATACGATTTTAAAGGGCTCTCTTCACGAGAGAAAATCATTGCTTTCAGCGCGCATAGGTGAGCTTAAAAATGGGTAATTTTACATCATGTACAGAATTCTGTTTCTTATCGCTTTGGTTGGCATTTGTATACCGGTGGGTTATTATTTATTAAAACCAAAAGAACGAAAAACCGAGTTGCCGGTTGCGCATAACGGACAACGCATTTCCGAATTTAAGTTTTTGAATCAAGACGGTGATACCATTAGTAAAGCGGAAATAAGTAATAAAATTGT
>DORI01000182.1:655-14348 GCA_003512365.1 Crocinitomicaceae bacterium
GAGACGGATACTGTAGCACAATTAAAACGCTATGCCGATTCTCATGGCGCGTCAACACCTAAATGGCATTTTTTAACCGGTGAAAAAAAAGAATTGTATCATTTCGCAAGAAACTCCTTATACGTGTTAAATCCTGATGCTGTTCTAAATCAAGCAGATGACGGTTCTGACTTTATACATACCAATAATTTTGTGCTCTTGGATAAATTAGGTCAAATTCGTGGTTATTACGACGGGACAAATGAACGAGAAGTAGAGCAACTCATTGCCGATATTAAAACACTTTTAAACTAAACGATTGCCTAAACCTTCCTTTTCAAATAAATGAGGATATAATTCGTCTACTTTCATTTGAAATTAGCTTGAACATTGGCTTTCGTGTATGAATTAAAGCAGATTGTAAATCACATTCCGCGTCATCATTATAAAATTCGGTTTATCGCTACTGTTAGGGGTATTTATGATCCTACTTGTTGCGTTAATTACCTGGTGCTTTCTAAATTATGTTAGTCGCTGATTTCGCCCACCAGGTTTGTGTGTAATAGGAGCTTGATTTNNTTTATCGAGATTTCCCTCAGTGGCAAGTAAATATTGAAGCTTAGCAAGTGCTGCTTCAGTCGTCATGTCTTTTCCGCTTATAACACCAACTTTTTCGAAAAATGAACTCGTTTGATACGCCCCTTGTTTAACCGAACCTGAAATACATTGAGTTACGTTCAACACTATTCCACCTGATTCAATATATTGTGTGATAAAAGCCTGAAACTCGGGATTACTCGGTGCGTTTCCAGCGCCAAATGTTTCAATTACCAAGGCTTTATTTATAGAAACGTCAAACAAATTTGCATAAGACCTCACCGGGATTCCGGGGTAAAGTCTAATTAAACCAACAGTAGCGGTCATTTTTTTTGTAAACTTTAGCTCTTTTTCCTGCGTTCGAAAAAGTTTATCAAGGGTGTATTCTATTGTAACGCCCGCAACTGCTAACTCAGGATAATTTGGAGACTGAAATGCCTCAAATTGATTCGCCGAAACCTTTGAGCAACGATTCCCTCTATACAAGGAATATTCAAAATATACAGCAACCTCCTGTACAATGGGTTCGCCGTGTTCATCTGTTGCTGCTGCAATTTCAACCGCTGTAATTAAATTCTCTTTTCCATCTGTTCTAATGGTTCCAATTGGAAGTTGCGACCCTGTTAAAATTACAGGCTTGCGAAGTCCCAATAACATGAAACTTAAAGCAGAGGCGGTAAATGCCATGGTGTCTGAACCATGTAAGATGACAAAACCATCATAGTGCTGATAGTTTTTCTCTATTATTTCAACCAAATCTAACCAATGACACAATGTCATTTCTGAGGAATCGATTGGATGTTCAAAACTTACTGAAGAAATCTCTAAAGGAAAACGCTCTAGTTCCGGAACTTGCTCATATAAATGGTTAAAATTGAAACTTTTCAATTCTCCCGTTTTATGGTCCTTAACCATTCCTATCGTTCCGCCGGTATAAATCAATAATATCTTACGCATTTCTCTTTAAATATTCCTCGATTCGAAATAACTCGCTTGCATTGTTTGTCGTGATTGTTGCAATTTCCTCATAAGCTAATGCATATACATCGCTTAACTTTTCACACACATGTGTGATAAAGCTACTTTCGTTTCTTTTGCCTCGATGAGGAGAAGGGGCCAAATACGGGGCATCTGTTTCAAGCACTATGTGTTGAAGTGGTACTTTTTCCAAGACATCGGCAATTTTAGCATTTTTATAGGTCACAACGCCTCCAATTCCCAATTTGAAGCCACCATATGAAAGAACTTTTTTCGCTTGCTGTTCATGCCCAGTAAAACAATGAAAAACACCCGTCAAATCATCTGTGTTCTCTTCATCTAATATGGAAAAAACTTCGTCAAAGGCCTCCCTAACGTGAATTGCAATTGGTTTTTTTAACTCTTTTGCCCATCGAACTTGCTCTCGAAAAACTGTCTTTTGGGCTTCAACAAAAGTTTTATCCCAGTACAAGTCTATGCCAATCTCTCCCACTGCAATAAACTTCTCTGGTTCTAGAAATAGTTCCGTGCGAATTGCTTCAAGCTGCACTTGCCAATCTTCCTTTACATAGGAAGGATGAAGGCCCATCATAGGGAAACAATTTGGGTATTCTTTATGCAGCGCATACATTTTAGGAATGCTGGTCACATCAATGTTTGGAAGTAGCACGTACGCACCTTCAACCTCTTTGAAACGGGCTAACATTTCTGTTCGGTCCGTAAGAAATTCATCTTCGTAAAGATGTGCGTGTGTGTCAATTAGCATTAAAATAAAGAATAGCTAAAACCAAATTGAATAGGGTGAATAGATTCGCCTTGCCTAAACATTTCACTCAACTGATATGCAGTGAAAATAGCCATTGTTCTTCCGCCAAAACGACAATGAATACCATAACGCAAACCAAAATTTGGAGCCAAAACCATTTTCGTGCGGTCTCCATTACGAAACTTTGTGATTTGTTGCACAGGGAATCCATAACCAATATATCCTCCAAAATTTACTTTCCATGCTCTTGCTTTCGGTTTTCCGAATCGAAATTCAAAAGGAAGAACTAAGCTGTTTTTACGAAATACATTGAGCTTGTAGAGGTCCGTAGTTTCCTTTTCGCTCAGTTCCACTTGATTGTGCAGTATGTTCGTTTTATGTTGTGAATACACATTACTTAATCCATATCTCAATCCGTAGCCAATGGAAAAAGATGCTGCTTTTTTAAACCGCTTTTCAAACATCACATTAGCATTAAACCCAATGCTTTTCCAGGAAGAAGAAATATTTCCGTGATTTTTACTAAGCCAATCGTTATACGTTACATCAATTATAAACCTATCGTATTTGTGAAGTCTTGAATCCTCTAGGGGTCTCGATCCGTTATAGTGCCACAACACTCCTGGTTTGTAACGAGTAATTAACTTTTCTTGCTGGGCAAAAGAAATAGTTGAAACAAATACCAGAAAGATGAATATTGTTTTCAAGACTATGAATTTAAGTATTTTTCCCAATTCCATGCATCCATAACGGCATCTTCTATGGTTCGTTGCGCTTTCCAGGCAATTTTTTTGAAAGAACTATCTACGTTAGCGTATATTTCGACCACGTCTCCTTCTCTTCTCGGGCCGAATTTCCAATTTAATTTTAATCCTGTTTTTGTTTCAAACGCCTGAATTAATTCCAACACTGTTGACCCTTTTCCTGTTCCAACATTCAAATAATCTAATTTGCCGGCTGATTGTTTCCAAAGGTATTGTAAGGCGCGAACATGAGCCTCTGCTAAGTCTACCACATGTATAAAATCACGCACACAAGTTCCATCTTTTGTTGGATAATTGTTTCCAAAAACAATTAATTGTTCTTGTTTGCCAATCGCTGTTTGGGTGATAAATGGAAGTAAATTATTTGGTCTTCCAATAGGAAATTCCCCTATTAAGGCGCTTTCATGTGCGCCAACCGGATTGAAATAACGTAAATTCATGATGCGCAGCTGAGGCGCAGAGCGGAAGGTGTCTGCAATAATTTGCTCTCCCATCCACTTCGTGTAACCATATGGCGATTCCGGTAGGAGTTTAGGAGTTGATTCCGTAACTTCCTTTTGTCCTTGAGGCTCTCCATAAACAGTACAAGACGAAGAAAAAACAAAGTTATTAACATGGTTTTTTATCATGCATTCCAACACGTTGACCAACCCTAATATGTTGTTTCGGTAATACTTCAATGGTTCTGAAACAGACTCTCCTACCGCTTTATAAGCAGCAAAATGAATGACGCCTTCAAACGTATATTGCTTGAATAGGGCATCCAAACTTTTTTGGTCACAAACGTCGATTTCGTGTAAAAGAGGAAGTTTCCCTAAAATCGATTCCAACCCTTTAAGCACAATCCTATTTGCGTTGCGAAAATCGTCAACAATAACAGGTGTGTATCCATTTTGAACGAGGGACACCACTGTGTGTGAACCAATATAGCCGGCGCCTCCGGTTACCAATACAAACTTGCTCATCTATTCAAAGTTAAAGCAAATTTCGCGTATCTTCGGGACATTGGAGGAAAACAACATAAATATTCGACAATTTGCTCCTAAAAAACAGGGCCCGGGTTACTTGTTGCGATTTGTAATTTACGCCATTGTTCTTGGCGCGCTGCTTTGGTTGATTTATAATCGATTGAATGAAGTGAACAATTGCCCTCCAAAAGTGTTAAAAGAGGAGAAAAAATCATTGCCACCTCAAATCGAAATAGAATGAGTTACGTTATCGCATTTTTAGGCCTTTTTCTTTCGGCATTGAACAACTACTCGCTTACTGTAGAAGTGAAGAACGTTCCAAATAACAAGGGGACTGTCTACGTTGGTTTGTTTCGTCCACAAGACGAATGGCCAACATACGGAAAACAATATAAAGGAAAAGTAGTAAGTGCTATCAAAGGAAAAACAGTAGTGACTTTTGCTGGGTTACCCGCTGGGAAATATGCTCTCGCCGTATATCACGACGAAAATAAAAACAACAAACTTGACAAAAATCTTGTTGGAATGCCAACAGAAATATATGGTTTTTCGAACAATGCTCGGGCCACTTTCTCTGCCCCAGATTTCTCAGATGCCCAAATTAGTTTATCAAAATCAATCACCCATAGCATAATGTTGAAATAGTTTCGTTCTTTCCTTACCTTTGGAAAAACAATTTATGAAATACTATTTTTCTTTCGTTGCGCTAATGAGTGTGTTTTCCATTTTTTCTCAAGAGGAGCTTTTATTTCAAAAACCATCGGCTTCCATTCTTCAACTTGCCGACTACGAACGCCCTCCATCCATTTCGATGGATAACAAGAAACAAATGGTGTTGTTTTCATACCGAGATACTTATAAAACACTTCAAGACTTAAACCAAGAAGAACTTAGACTTGATTATGCGGCGAAAGAAAATATTCTGCATGTTCTTTGGGAACAAGAACAGTTTTTAAATAAATACTTGAAATAAAAGTGTCAGCTTTACATCGTTTCACTATCGATGTCTCTGGAATTCCTCTTCCAGAATCGTTCACTTTTCCATTTTATTATGAGCCTCATCCATTGGCCTTGCATGCTGCAGAGCAATTACAAGAGGAACTAGGGAAAAATCCGTGGCAGCATCCGTTTGGTTTAACTAATGAAGAAAAACCCATTGGTAAAATGTTCGGTGTGCTGGTTGTCTTAGATCAACAAAATCAATTAGGTTTCTTATGCGCCTTTTCCGGTAAACTTTCTGAAAACAATCATCATTCTGGATTTGTGCCACCAGTATTTGACTTATTAGACCGCGATGGTTACTTCGTAAAAGAGGAAGAATTCATCAACTCATTGACACGAAAGATAGAAGAAGTCAAGACTTCCAATGATTACAAATTTGCTTGTTTGTCTCATGAGCAACTCGTAAACGAATTTTTAATGATCTGTGAGCAAAGAAAAGAATCAATAAAAAATAACAAAGCGCTACGTAAAGAAAAAAGACAACATGCGATACTCCAACTTTCATCAATAGAATACCTGCAATTTGATCAATTGCTTCAGGAGGAAAGCAAAACAGAACAAATACAATTAAAGCATTTAATTCGCGAATACAAATTAAAAATTGCGGAAAAAGAAGAAGAGGTCGCGGTTTTCAACTCTCAAATTGCAGCGCTAAAACAACAACGTTCGGCACATTCTGCACATTTACAACAGCGCATTTTCACCTCCTATACCTTTCTTAACCATGCTCAAAAAGAAATGAGTTTACTTGATGTTTTCTCTACATCATCTACGCCCATTCCACCCGCTGGAGCAGGTGAATGTGCGGCACCAAAATTACTAAATCACGCTTTTTTGCATAAATTAAAACCCATTTGCATGGCAGAATTTTGGTGGGGGGCTTCTCCCGTTTCTGAAGTTCGTGTTCACAAGCAATTCTATCCTGCCTGTCTGGGAAAATGTGAGCCCATTCTCATGAATCACATGTTGAAAGGAATTAAATTAGAAGAAAATCCCTTACTCAAACAGGCCGACATTCAAGATATTCCAATTGTATTTGAAGACGAATACTTTATGGTTATTGAGAAGCCTGCAGAGTTTTTATCCGTTCCAGGAAAAGCAATTAAGGATTCAGTATATGAACGAATAAAAGAAATGAGACCTGATGCAAGCGGGCCGTTATTGGTGCATCGACTAGACATGTCAACTTCAGGGCTACTCGTGGTAGCGAAGTCGATAGAGGCTTATAAAAAGCTTCAATTTTTATTTATTAAGAGAAAAGTTGAGAAAAAATACGAGGCGCTTCTTGAGGGAGTTATTTCGAAACCAAAAGCAGGAGTAATTAATCTTCCGCTTAGGCTCGATATTGATAACAGACCCTTTCAACTTGTATGTTACGATTTTGGGAAAGCAGCCATAACGGAATATGAGGTATTTGATATTAAAGACAATAGAACGCGTATTTCATTTAAACCATTAACAGGAAGAACGCATCAATTACGTGTCCATTCCGCACATATACTAGGGCTAAATTGTCCGATTGTTGGTGACGATTTATACGGAAAAAAAGGTGAGCGACTTTGTTTACATGCTGCAGAGTTGTCCTTTATACATCCTTTTAAAAAATCACTTGTCTCTTTTAAAAGTAAAACTCCTTTTTAAAAATGTTAAAAACTACAACCGTTCTTTCCTATTACTCTTCATTTGAATTGCCAATACAACAAAAGCTAGGTGAAATTCACGATATTATCAAAGAGGTGTTGCCAAACGCGGAGGAAATTATAAGTTACAAAATGCCCGCATTCAAGCAAAAAAAAGTGTTGGTATATTATGCAGGATACAAAAATCACATTGGTTTTTATCCAACCTCTCAACCTATCGAACATTTTAAAGATAGGTTAACGGAATATAAGTGGTCTAAAGGAGCTATTCAATTTCCATTAGATAAACCATTGCCAAAAAAATTAATTCAAGAGATTGCCTTATACCGTTTGAAACAAGTTGAACAGAAGCTTAATCCTTAAACGGCCTTATTTGCTTAATGTATATTTCACGATTTGAGCCCACAATCTTAAATTCTAAATCCAAACCGTAGTTGTAAAATGACTCCTTCGGTTTTTTTAAGTCATAATACACTTTTTTCAGCACTGCTATTTCACGAGTGAGCTTGTTGATTTCAGAATCGAGTAGGACCTTTTCAATTCCTATTGGTAGAATATTGGAATACGACAAGTACTCAACAATTGATTTCTTTCCATAGAAATTGTCTTCTTTATCCGAATAACAAATCACTTGCTCGCAAATGGCAGAGTCTGGTGGTATTACAACGCTCGTTTCGCCGTATTGAGAATTTATGACAAATCCACGGTAATTCGGTCTGTATAAGTTCTTCGTGATGACAACTCCATTTGCTATCTCGTCATCAAAGTTTCGATGACACAATACACCCATTGCCACACTCTGTTGATCAATTCCAAAATAATCTCGTTCCATGAATGGACGAAATCCCCATGCACTAGCCCAAACTGTTCTAATTGCTTTTTCAATTGTTTTTTTGGGGTGATTTAATATTCCTGTTTTCGATGTATACAAACCCGCCCCGTTGAAGCCGTCCAAATCCTCTGCGTTTGTAGAAGACCTAAACCGAAAGGAAGAATAGCCGTGTTTTATCATCCATCGCTGTATTTGACCAATAAGAGTAGTATCTATTGGGTGATTTAAAATTCGCCGTTGAATAGTGTCTAATTTAATTTGAAGAGATTTCAAATCGTATCCAAATTTCTTTAATTCCATTAAATTCAAAATCAAGGTATCAACACCGGCCTTTTTCATGTGTTGCTCGTAAAAAAACATGGGTATTGCACATGCCGCTTCGGGAAACTTCAATGTTAGTTTTTTATCCTTAATTGTTTTTCTCATTAATGCAAAATTCGCGGCCTTTCCTCCCACTCTTGGTATGTCTTTTAAGCCCAACTCTCCGATTGGAATGATCCTTCGGTCTTCTGTGTTTTTTTCTAAATGAATAGATTTTTTATTTCTGAGCTTTTTCTCCCAAAATGTGAATACAGAAGCTGAATCACTTAACGAGATTTTGTAGCCATTTTCATCAATGAATAATTTAACATACTCGTTTGCCCATTTTGTTATAGAAGTATCAGAAAGAGCATTTTTTAAGGCTAACATCGGAGTTCCTCTGTTCTGACAAAGTAAGGTAATGTGGCTTAATGGTGTTTGAAAATCTGTGGTGATTACTCCTGAAACTGGAGGAAGGTCGTCTGGTGTGCCGTCAATGACTACAATCTCAAAATAATTGGCCAGCGAACTAGATTCTACATCTGTGAATGTCAGCTTTCCATAAGTTGTGCCATCGTTTAATAATTGAAGGCTTTGGCCCTCGTATAGTGTCGAAGCATCAATGGTTGGAAAGTTGAGCGTTGGTTTTAGTTCTCTAAGGCGGTTTGTATTCAGAAATACGGCTATTTCCTTTGTTAATACGAAGCTGCCGTATATTTTTTGAAGCAGCATTGAAATTTGAGTTGGGTTAATGTTGTCTGCAACGGAAAACTCCAGTGTATAGCGTCCTGTACCTCTGAACCTATTAATTGTGCCTAATAAATAGGCCCTATGATCAACTTGGGTATAATTGTCATAATTAAATTGAACTCCATTTTCTGGATAACCAAGCACCTCTTGACAAAAGGTAACATGATAGTCGTGATAGGCAGAATTTATGTAATAAATTTTACCCGTCTTTTTTTCAAGAACTACTTTTACTGCTTCAACACCCGTAAATTTTGCTGAATTTGGTCTGCCTTTTAACGCTTGAAAATCTTGTTCGTTTCTAATCGCTACTAAATACTCTGGGCCTTTTTGCGACCAAGAAACACAACTTATGACAATGGAGAAAAGAAGTGTATTAAATAGTGGTTTCAACCCAATCACCGTGTTCCTTTATTAAATCAATCAAGGCTTCTACGGCATCATCTTCGGGTATGTTTCTTTTCACTACCGTTTTTTCTTTATACAAATTGATTTTTCCGGGTCCTGTGCCAACATAACCGTAATCTGCATCAGCCATTTCTCCAGGACCATTCACGATACAGCCCATTATTCCTATTTTAATGCCTTTTAAATGAGATGTCTTTTCGCGAATTTTAGCAGTCGTTTCTTGTAAATCAAAAAGTGTTCTTCCACACGAAGGGCAGGAAATATATTCCGTTTTTGAAATACGTGTTCGCGTTGCTTGAAGTATCCCAAAAGATGTGGAATTAATCAATTGTAGGGGTTGCTCAGCAGATATCCAAATACCGTCGCCAAAACCATCAATAAATGTCGCACCCATATCGGCAGACACCGATAATTGAAATGTTTCAGCTTCTTTTTCATTCGAAACAGTTCGCATTATCACAGGATTTTTAAGCCCTTTTTTCGCATAATTCAAACGAAATTGACGAAACAACTGTGTTTTGTTTGCGAAAGTTGTTTGAGCCACCAAAACTAACTGAGTATATTGACTCCATTCTGTTAAGACCTCATCTTCGGCATTTACCAATAAGAACCCTTTTTGATTTTTATCTAAATACGACAAATTTTCATTCGTCAAAAGAGGATAAAAACCTGGTTTGTTTTGATACTTCGTTTGCCATGATTCAAATGTTGTGATAACTCCTATAGTTCCGGGTAGTTCGAAATTTATTGCGTTGTCACCAACAAAGACATAATCCGCTGCAAGATCCTGAACATTCCACTTATCCAAGGGAACCGAATACACATAACCCAAGCCAAACAAGCCCGCAGGTGTTATCTCTTGGCGTGACGATAAATCACCCACAACTACTGGTACTTGATATTCGCCAATATTATGTACAGCAAAAGACGTGCTTCTTTGGTATTCAAAAGGATTATATGGCAATTCCGCGTGTTCTTCGTCTAAAACTTTAACATTGTCGGTGTTTTGGCATTTTTCGGCTAATTTTCGTGCAACAGGAATCTCAAACTCCGGTTCTTCTGTAAGAGAAACGCGAATAGTGTCGCCTATTCCATCTTCCAACAAAGCCCCAATTCCTACCGCCGACTTTATCCTACCATCTTCCCCGTCACCCGCCTCTGTTACGCCAAGGTGTAAAGGGTAAACCCCTCCTCTCTTTAACATTTCGGCTACCAAAAGTCTATAGGCCTGTACCATCACGATGGTGTTACTCGCTTTCATTGAAATCACCAACTGGTCAAAGTCTAATTTTTCACAAATACGAATAAATTCCATAGCAGATTCCACCATCCCTGCCGGTGTATCACCATAACGACTTAAAATCCTATCAGACAAAGATCCGTGATTCGTCCCAATACGCATAGCGGTTCCGTGCTTTTTACACAAAAGGACAAGTGGCGTAAATTTTTCCTCAATGCGCAATAGCTCAGCTTCATAACTTTCGTCGGTGTATTCTATTTCTTCAAATTTCTTTTTGTCAGCATAATTACCTGGATTCACACGAACTTTTTCTACGAGGCCCGCAGCGATTTCAGCAGCATTGGGTGTAAAATGAATGTCCGCAACCAAAGGCGTATGATACCCTTTTTCATTCAAAGACTTTTTTATAACACCAAGGTTAATTGCTTCGTTTTTACTTGGGGCTGTTAATCGCACCAATTCACAACCTGCTTCAATCATACGAATAGATTGAGCCACAGACGCTGCGGTATCCATTGTATCAGTTGTGGTCATAGATTGTAAGCGAATAGGATTATTCGCTCCCATTGTCATATTACCTATTCTTACTTCTCTTGTTGTAAGTCTTTTTCTGTTTAAGAGATCTAAGCAATAAGACATTTTGTTTTATTTGATTAACAATTTATTACAACTATTGTTTTATGGGGCCTGGAACCATTCGCTAAGAATGTTTAGAACCTCAGGAGAAATTGTTTGTTCCAATTGGCCGTATTCGGATACCGCACCCGTTTTCGTTTCCTGAAAAAGGTGATTTAAATTTGGTAATTCCACGTATTTGTTGTTACCTGTAACGTTTAATACGTTTCGCTTTATAGCTGCTAAATTTTCTTTGGATGGAACCTGTAAATCTTTATCTCCATTTAATGCAAGAACCTTACACGTAACACGGGTTAGGTCAAGGGTTGGGTCGTATGATAAAAAATACAACATCCAAGGATTTACAAATGTATTAGTGGAAATTTCGACGAATTTCTCCTTAGACCCATATTTTTTGATTTCCTTCTTTGAGAGTTTTTTGGCGTATTTTCGAAATTCTCCCTCCACAAATTCTCTGCACGAGCTCATGTCTTTCGCGACAAGCATTCCTGAAAACAGTTTTTTATTAAAGGCGTTCAACTCTTGTATTTCTTTTTCCTTCATTCCTTCGGATCTCGCTATGAGCACTTGTTGTAAAAGCAATAACGAATCTCCTTTGATTCCAGGGCCAGCAAGCAAGGCGATTGAAGCTAAATCTCTTCTTTTTGCACCGAGCATTACCGCCAACATAGCGCCTTCGCTATGACCACAAACAGAAATTTGCTCTTTATTGATGAGAGGATGTTCCTGTAAATAATCTACAGCCGCGGATACATCTTCCATAAAGTCTTTAGATGTTGCATCCATAAAAGAAACCCCTGAAGATTGACCTGTCCCTCGATCATCGTAACGTAAAACCGCTATACCATTTCGAGTTAAATGATCTGCAATCACTAGAAATGGCTTATGGCCTAAAATTTCCTCATTGCGGTCTTGGGGGCCAGAACCACTTGCCAGAACGACAGCTGAAAATGGACCTTCCCCTGGAGGTAATGTTAGGGTTCCAACAAGTTTTGCTTCTCCATTTTTAAAAACCGCCTCTTCTTCTCTGTATGGAAAAGGGGGGGTTGGTTCCTGAGGACGTTTTGGTTTTTCCACCGCCGGTTCTTTCCGAGAAAGCGACATTGGCATGCTCATTCCGCCCTGCTTAAAGTTACCTTGAATTTCTTCTCCTTTGAACACTCCGGTGTATGAAACCCCTATGTTTTTAACTTCAAATGTTAATCTATTTTCTTGTATTTCCACCTTAGTGGCAGGTATTCCAAATGCTCCTTGATCGGGACTGTCTAAGGTTCCCTTCCACGTGTTTTTGTCATTTGTCAGGTGTAAATTTAACCTCAGCTCTTGTCCTTGAATGGCTAATTTACCATACCATGTACCCGTCCAATTTTGTTGCGCAAACGCAACATTAACTGATAAGAGAATAAATAGCAGGCGAATCATTTAAAAAAGAACTTAACGATATCGTTACCATTAGCGTATATCATAAGGCCGAGAAGTAGTGCAATCCCAATGTACTGCGCAACCTCAAGAACGCGCTGCGGAGCCTCTTTACCTGTTATCATTTCGTATAATAGAAAAACAACATGGCCTCCATCCAATGCGGGAATGGGTAATATATTCATAAAAGCCAAAATAATGGAAAGTAGTGCTGTGTTAAGCCAAAATGCCTGCCAATTCCATAAGGCTGGAAACATATTGCCAATTGAAGCAAAACCACCAACAGACGAAGCTCCTTTTTCGGTGAAAATAAACTTAAATTGAGCCATGTAATCGCCTAAAGTATTGGATCCGTAGGTGAATCCCTGGGAAATCCCTTCTCCAAAAGAATAATCTTTTATCGTGTAGGCTTTTTCATTTGCCACCCTGGTGTTTTTCATTTTAAATCCTAAAGTTCCGTCTTCCTTAACATCAGATTTTAACTGTTTTGTTTCCTTTCCGCGCTGAACCGTTATCGATACTTGTTTTCCCTTGTAACGATATAATTCTGCTTGTAATTCATCGAAGTAGGTTATGGTGGTGGTGTTCACTTTTAAAATAGAATCTCCTTTGGTTAATCCGGCGCTTTCTGCTGGACTATCTGCAACCACTTCATCAACAACCGCCGCGTACATTCGAAAACTTACCATTGGCATGGCACCGGCATGAAACAAATCCATGTCTATTCCTTCGGGAAGAGAAATCTCTTTCACCTCGCCAGATTTTTTAAGTACAGTTAGGTTTTTAGCATCACGAAGGAGTACTTCTTTATTGATTTCATTAATACTAGTGACCTCTTTTCCTTCAACTTTAATTATTCTGTCTCCCGACTCAATTCCATATGTGTTCATGTATGGGTGCACGCTCATCCCTTCGGAAAGTTTGGTTGTGTCCACTTGTTCAGAACCCCAAACCAATAAGACAGCCATGTAAATAATAAACCCTAAAATAAGATTTACAGTAACCCCACCAATCATGATAATGAGACGCTGCCATGTTTTCTTTGAACGAAATTCCCAATCTTCTTTGGGTTTTTCTAATTGCTCCTTATCCATTGATTCGTCGATCATTCCGGCAATTTTTACGTACCCACCTAATGGAAGCCATCCTATTCCCCATTCTGTGGTGTTTTTGTCTTCCTCCCACTCCTCTGGAGATCTTTTACTAAACCAGGATGTTTTCCATGATCCGTTTACCTTTTTGAAGCGAAAAAGCGAAAAGTATGGGTTAAAGAATAGGTAGAATTTCTCTACTCGTGTTTTAAACAAGACCGCAGGTATGAAGTGACCAAGTTCGTGAAGTGTAACAAGAATAGCAAGCGATAAAAATAGTTGCGCTGCTTTAATCCAGAATTCCATTTAATACGTTTTTATTAATC
>DORI01000253.1:0-836 GCA_003512365.1 Crocinitomicaceae bacterium
TTTTGCGTGTAGGCGCATACCCGAAGGTTGCGCTTACTCGCTGTTAAAGAAATCATTTACAAATATTACCTATTGTATAAGATTTTTTGTCAAAACTTATGTTAACGGTTGAATTCCTGCAAATTTTAGATGAAAATTGAATCATTAAAATATCCCCAAAAAACCAATTTGTTTTATATATATAATATGGAATTTGAGTATTTGCTGAAATGGGATTGATTGTTACTTCGTTCATAGGAGGGTACATTACTCTTTGTCCTTGATTATTAACTCCTATATATGACTGATTTAGAGGATATACAACTTGTTGACCATAACCATTAATAGTGACAACTTTATATTTTTTTGAATCTTTTGCCTTAAATTTGATTGAGCCAACATTATTTTCTTTAATATCTTTTTCCAGTTGTGCTGCCCGTCTTTGGATCTCATTCTGGTATTGCTGAACCGCTGCTTTATATTTTCTAACTCCACAGGGATTGTTGGAAGCAACATACTGTAACCCGTAAACATTTGCAGTTTCTACAGTGGTATTGGTTTCTTTAGCAAAATAGTATCCTTCTAAAAAAGCACATTGTCTTTCCTCTCCCGTTCCATGATGATTTGAATCAAAAAAATATGGATCTCCCAAGTTGAAAAACTCAGCATAAAAAGACATCATTTGATCATCAGTGTAATCATAGTTACTCCCTATGTAATAACCTGCCATATAATCTGCATGTAGTTCAGGCCTTTTCCATCCTTCATTCCAATAAATCAATTTCTGTACGGCATGCCCGAATTCATGGGCTAATGTGGCTCTAAACACATGAATAGCATCGATTCCATGATCATTA
>DORI01000253.1:873-2572 GCA_003512365.1 Crocinitomicaceae bacterium
GGACTATGACACTGTGTTTTATCGAAATAGGCATTCTTACCATTAAATTCTAATAGGTAGTAAAAATCCACGTTAAACTTGAAAAATCTCTCCAACTTATCTATTTCGGAGTAAACTATAGAATCTAAGGTGTTACTTCCCGATGAGGCAACTATATATCCCGAAGGAATTGTTTGTCCTGCCGAATAACATTGAGCGTTGATATTTTGGCTCAAAATCAAAATAGTAATAGCAATAATTGACTTTTTCATTCTTTATTTTCTTTAACGGTTTGCGTGTATGTGCAGTAGCGGATTAGAAGCATTTTCCTGAACGTTTTGTACAAAGTTTCTCAGAAGCATAGACCTTCGATTTACTAATACACCCGCAATTGCACTTACAGGCTGTTATGGGTTGATTATTTCAATGAAAAAACCTGCAATCCACCAGAGTTGCCTTGTGGAACAGGGNNCCACAAACAACAACTCTTTGAAGCCCTGTTGGTGTTGCCATTTTTGATAGCTGCTCATCGGATAATTTCACATTAATAGATCCATCAGTATTTGTTGGAACCAATTTGTAATTTGAATTTACATTAAACTTTTGATTGTTATTATCTGCCACTGCGGGTGAAACAGAATGCACCATAAATCCAAATGACGCCATTAATAACGATGAACCAATAATCAATTTGTACCAGTTTTCAGAAACGAACTTTTTCATAATATTTTGTTTTCAAGTGTTGCCTACTCTTTATTGGATTTTCGGCTTTCTCCGTTTTATTGTGGTTTAAACTTNNTAACGTTTTGCTGCCTGGCGAACGGCCCGACTCTTTAAATAAATCGTTAGTCCGAAGTTGAAATTATTTTCTTTCACATTAATTATTCTTTCGAAGCAGGATTTGAGGGCTGGCGCCATGACAGCTGTTACCAACAGTTCATTTTAATTTCGAGATTAGTTTTTCAATTTTTATTATGTAAAGGTCACCATAATATTTTTTAGTTAACGTCTGAAATCCTTGAAGATGACCACCTTTGAATGTTACTATGGAGCGTTTTTTCATTTGGCTTGCAATTTCTTTTGAATCTTCAATCGTTGTTATAATATCTTCCGTGCCAGCAAATAACAACATCGGCATTTCAAGATTGTTAATTTTGTTTTGAAACTCAGTATGTCCATCAGGCAATGCGATTTCTTTTCCCTTTAATTCAAAAATCTTAGTTTTTATTTTGGCTGGATTAATTACAAAGCCTTCTCCTATAAAAAAGTCCAAGGTTTCTTGCTGTAATGCTATTGTTGACATTATTGTTCCCATTGATAGTGCCCAAATTCCAATTTTGTTTTCGGAATATTCAGTTTTTGCCCATTTAATGACACTAACTAAATCAATTGCAAATTCATTATAGTATAACTGATTTGGATTCATTTTAAAAGATGAACTTTCNNATCCTCTTTGTGATAAAATTGCAGCCTGATTTAGCCAATATGACATATTTCCAGAATCACCGTACGCCAAAATGATAGTTGAATTGTTTTTGACTTTTAATTCAGGAATAATTCTCCAAACTTGCAGGTTTAGGGAATCTGGTGTGGTTATTTTAAGCGATTCATATTTCAACTTTAATGAATCTGGTGTTATCTGATAAAGGCTATCAGGTTTAAGAGCCAATGAAAAAAAGCTATTAAAAATTGATAAAATAATTATTATTCTCTACATTTT
>DORI01000045.1:0-6135 GCA_003512365.1 Crocinitomicaceae bacterium
GCCGCCGCCTGAAGCTGTTTGCCATACACCTGCTGCACCCCCAACACCTAAAGCACCTGGACTGCCTCCTGGAGGAGTTGCATTCCATGGAGTTCCACCGAGGCCACCTGCTGTAGTAGTTGCCCCAAGACCACCTGATCCAAAAGTATTGCATCCGGCAGCACCATCAGAACAATTCGCTGGACCACCACATACAGGAGCTGAACCCCCACTTCTTCCGCCGCCTCCGCCAGCAACAATAACCCTATTTGATAAAGCAGTGCCTCCAAACCGTATATCTGATGCGCCGCCACCACCCCAAGAATCATANNGAAAATCCGGTACCGCCTCCATTAAAACCGCCGGAATTGTTTCCTGACGTGCCCATTCCACCACAAAAAATGAATATGGTTTGACCAGGTGTAACAGCAAAAGTACCTGTTATTCTTGCTCCTGATCCACCATTAGACCCTCCGCCTTTTGCACCAGCAACAATTACATCAATACTTGTAACACAAGGGGGAACAATCCATGTTTGCATTGCCCCATTGTGATTAAAAGTAACACTTTGGGCCTTCGAAATAAAGCTTACGAGAGCGAATAAAACCGTAAAATAGAGTCCTGAGCTAGTTTTCATAGTTAGTTGTGCTTGGCATAACAAATATAGTAAAAATTGCGTTTTCTTTTCCGAAATTATTAAGCACCGAAGCGAAATCAGAAAAGCGCGGCGACAATTTTTAAATAAAAACGAAAAGATTCAATTTTGGTTGCCCAGATTTAAATCTGTAAAAGAATTTTTTTAAAAGAATTCTAGATTAAAATTGGAAATCATCCATGAACTTGGTTGTAAAATTTCCTTTTTGAAAATCTTCATTCATCATTAACTTTTGATGAAAAGGAATGGTTGTTTTCACTCCTTGAATAATATATTCATCCAATGCTCTTTTCATTTTCAAAATTGCCTCTTCTCGTGTTTGCGCCACAACGATTAACTTAGAAATCATCGAATCATAATTCGTCGGGATGGTATATCCACTATACACATGTGAATCTATTCGTACCCCATGACCTCCAGGACAATGGTAATCAGTAATTTTTCCAGGAGAAGGTCTGAAGTCAGCAAAAGGATCTTCAGCATTGATTCTACATTGGATTGCGTGCATATTCGGAAAATAATTTTTACCTGAAATAGGTTTGCCAGCCGCAATTAATATTTGTTCTTTAATTAAATCAAAATCTATGACTTCTTCCGTAATCGTATGCTCTACTTGAATTCTCGTGTTCATCTCCATAAAATAGAAGTCACGGTTCTTGTCAACTAAAAATTCTACGGTTCCTACCCCTTCATATTTTACTGCTTTGGCAGCTTTAATAGCCGCCTCGCCCATTTTTTCACGCAATTCATCCGTCATGAATGGAGAAGGAGTTTCCTCAACCAATTTCTGATGGCGACGTTGAATGGAACAATCTCTTTCGGAAAGGTGACAAGCATTACCATATTGATCGCCTGCAATTTGAATTTCAATGTGTCGTGGTTCTTCGATAAACTTTTCCATGTAAATCCCATTGTTTCCAAAAGCGGCCCCCGCCTCTTGACGAGCAGAATCCCATGCTGCTTCAATATCTTCTTCCTTCCATACGATCCGCATTCCTTTTCCTCCACCTCCTGCAGTAGCCTTTAGAATAACGGGATATTTAATTTCTTTCGCCGTTTTTTTCGCATCGTTTAAGTCTTTCAACAAACCTTTTGAACCAGGAATACATGGAACCCCTGCGGCAATCATAGTGGCTTTGGCAGTCGCCTTGTCTCCCATTCCAGCGATTTGCTCCGGTAAAGCACCAATAAATTTAATTCCGTGTTTTTGACATACACGAGAAAATTCTTCGTTCTCAGATAGAAATCCATAACCTGGATGTATGGCATCAGCATTTGTTATTTCCGCTGCAGCCATTATGTTTGGAATTGACAAATAGGACTGCTTACTTATTGGAGGACCTATACAAACTGCCTCATCAGCGAAACGCACAGGTAAACTGTCTTTATCTGCAGTAGAATAAACAGCTACTGTTTTAATTCCCATTTCCTTGCATGTACGGATAACTCTCATGGCAATTTCGCCACGATTAGCTACTAGAATTTTCTTAAACATAAAGTGTCTGTATTAAGGCTTATGAAGGATCTACTAAAAATAACGGTTGATCATAATCAACAGGTGATGAATTGTCAACCAAAACTTTCACTATTTTTCCTGATACTTCTGATTCAATTTCGTTAAATGTTTTCATCGCTTCAATAATGCAAAGTTTATCCCCTTTTTGAATTGTTGAGCCAACATTTACGAATGGATCTTTATCTGGCCCTGGAGTTCTGTAAAAAGTTCCAATCATTGGAGACTTCACAGTAATGTATTTTGAATCGTCAGTAGTAGCAGAGTTTTCTGTGTTTGAAGCAGGCGCAGGCGTGTTTGAAACAACTGGAGCTGAAGTTACGGCAATTGGTGCACTTTGAACCATTTGTTGTGGTGCTTGCACATAAATAGGTTGCTCTGTGGACTGTGAAGCACCGCCACTAATCGTAATTTTAAACCCTTCACGCTCAATATCTACCTTTCTTATTCCCGTTTTAGAAACTAATCTGATTAAGTCTTTTATTTCCTCTAAGTTCATACTATTTTTTTTGTAAAAGTAATTGTTTTTATGAATTATAGGCCCATTTCAAATAAACAGCCCCCCAAGTAAAACCTCCTCCAAAGGCTGACAATATAAGGTTGTCCCCTTTTTTCAATTGTTTTTCATAATCCCACAAACACAAAGGTAAAGTCCCTGCAGTTGTATTTCCGTATTTCTCTATGTTAATCATAACTTTCTCTTTTGGAAGACCCATACGATCGGCAGTAGCATCTATGATGCGCAGATTCGCCTGATGCGGAACTAACCAATCTACATCCTCACTCTTCAAGTTATTTTTTTCCATTATTTCAGCTGAAACTTCAGCCATATTTATTACCGCAAATTTAAAAACTTGCTTTCCCTCTTGCTTAACAAAGTGTAACCGTTGTTCAACCGTCTGAATACTTGGTGGATTTGCAGAACCACCTGCAGGCTGGACGAGGTATTCTCTTCCTGAGCCATCGCTTCTCAGAATAAAATCCTGAACTCCTAGTCCTTCTTGATTGGGTTCTAACATTACTGCTCCTGCCCCATCTCCGAAAATCACACAAGTCGTACGATCTTGATAATCCAGAATTGAGGTCATTTTATCAACGCCAACGACAATTACTTTTTTATACTTTCCAGTTTCAATAAATTGAGCACCTGTAGACAAAGCATAAATAAAGCCCGAACAAGCTGCAATGAGATCAAACCCCCAAGCATTTTTCATTCCTGCTTTATCACACAAAACATTCGCTGTACTTGGAAAAGGATAGTCCGGTGTTACTGTGGCCAAAACAACCAAATCGATATCCATTGGATCCGTATTTGTTTTTTTCAATAATCCTTCAACCGCTTTAACAGCCATATCTGAGGAGGCTCCATTTTTGAGGATTCTTCTTTCCTTTATGCCAGTTCTTGTCGTTATCCACTCGTCTGATGTGTCCACTATTTTCGCTAGATCCGCATTTGAAAGCACATCTTCTGGAACGAAACCTTGAACACCAGTGATTGCGGCTGTTATTTTATTCATATTTAATTGAATGCTTCATTAACTTTGATTGCCAAACCAGAATTTGCTACTTCATACGAATGCAAAATCATATTTTTGACAGCAATATTATTTGAAATTCCGTGACCAATAACTACGTTACCTTTCACCCCTAGTATAGGCGTTCCACCATAATTTTCATAATTAAATCGGTCGAAATATTCGTCCTTCAACCCTCGTTTTCGCATCAGGGTGTATATTCCTTCTGCTTGTTTTAAGGCCACATTTCCTGTGAAACCATCACACACGATAACATCTGCTTTACCTGTAAACAAATCTCGTCCTTCGATATTACCGTAAAAATTGATTTCATCAGATTCCGCCATTAATTTGTATGTCGCGATGGTTAATAAATTACCTTTCGATTCTTCTTCACCGATATTTAGTAAGGCCACTCTTGGGGATTCTATTCCGTGTACATACTTAGCATACAAATTTCCTAAAACCGCAAATTGATATAGAACATCTGCCTTACAATCTGCATTTGACCCGACATCTAATAATATTGACTTGGAACCATTAATTGCAGGTAAAGTAGAGGTAATACAGGGGCGAATCACGCCAGGAATCGTATTTAATTTATACATGGACCCTACCAACATAGCGCCCGTATTTCCAGTACTTGCGAATACCTGAATTTCTCCTTTAGAGAGCAAATCAAATCCCACAGCAATGGAACTGTTTGGTTTTTGAGGGATAGCACGAGTCGGATGGTCATGAAAAGTAATCACATCGGGTGCATGAACTATTTCGAATTTGGCGTTTGTCTCTTCTCCTCTTGAAGAAAGTTCTTTCCTTATAACTTCTCTGTCACCAATTAAAACAACAATAGCATCAACAGGTAAACCCTGCGATGCCATAATTGCGCCTTCAATATTGACCGCCGGTGCAAAATCGCCTCCGGAAATATCAATTCCTACTTTCATTAAAGAGGTAGTACTGATTATTCTGCAGTTTCTTCTTGTAATTTTTCAGCTACCACTTTTCCTTTGTAGTATAGCTTTCCTTCGTGCCAATGTGCATGGTGGAATAAATGAGGTTGACCAGTTGTTGGACATGTTGCCACATTATCTGCTACAGCATTTTTGTGAGTTCTTCTTTTGTCTCTTCTCGTGGTTGAAACGCGTCGTTTAGGATGTGCCATCTTTTATATCTGTATTAATTTAAACCTTTTAAAACTGACCACCTTGGATCAATATCGTCTTCGTCTTTTTTTTCTTCCTTTACTTGGTATTTCTCAATCAGTTTTACCATTTCTTCATCACATTCACCATCTTCATGCATTGGGCGTATGGGTAATGCTAGTGAAATCATTTCATACACCTGCTGTGAAACATCTAATTCGTATGCGTCATAATTGACAATTAACAAATTATCATCATTTGTTTCCTCCTCTTCGTGACCAAATTTATAAATCACATCCAAATCAGAATCTATTTCAACCAAGGCGCTTTCGTTACACCTAGAACAAATTTGTTCAACATGACCAAAGCACTCGAAGTTTGCAATCATCATGGTTTCTTTTTTTTCTAAATCTAACCACACCTTAACTGACCCTTTTTCAATAAGTGAATAAGGAAGAGAAGCAAAGAACGAGTCGTTAACGTCAAATTCAAATTCATGTGTGCCTAATTTCAATCCGACAAAGGGTATTTCAAAAGCACTTTTCATGTTACTGTCTCTGACAAAAAACGGAGGGCAAAGTTATGTAAATATTTTTAAACAAAAAAACCCTTGTTACAGGTCCTCATCTTTTTTATTTTCAGAGTTCTGTATTACTAAAGGATTCCGATTAATTTCTTTTTGAAAACGTCTGTTTTTCCAAATGTCTATTGCTTGAAAAATAGCTGAGCGCATACTTTGTTCTGACGCTTTCCCCTTTCCTGAGATGTCAAAAGCAGTTCCATGATCTGGAGAGGTTCTAATAATTGGCAATCCCGCGGAATAATTTACACCATCTTCAAAGGCTAGGGCTTTAAATGCTGTAAGTCCTTGATCGTGATACATTGCCAAAACACCGTCGTACTGATTTCTTGCATGGCTTCCAAAGAATCCATCTGCTGCAAAAGGACCGTAAACAAGTAATCCTTCGTTTTTTAAATGCTGGATTGCAGGTGTGATAACTTGTTGTTCTTCTGTACCTATTTTTCCATTTTCACCGGCATGCGGATTTAAGCCAAAAACGGCAATCTTTGGTTTTACTATATTGAAGTCCTTTTTTAAAGATGTTTCAAGTGACTTGATTTTAGCTACGAGATTATCCTTTGTTAGGTGCTTACTAACCTCAGAAACAGGAATGTGCGTTGTTACCAGTGCTACACGTAAATCCCCTGATGTAAGAATCATGAGTGCTTCTGTAACACCAGACATTTCAGCAAGATATTCCGTATGACCAGGGAAATTAAATCCAGCCTTTTGAATATTCTCTTTGGAAATAGGGGCAGTCACCAACA
>DORI01000045.1:6187-8129 GCA_003512365.1 Crocinitomicaceae bacterium
TTCCTGGCGTAATTTCGATTTCTTCAGTGGTTACATTTATTAAATTTATTTTCTTATGTTGAACTTCGTTTGCAGACTTAATGGTCTGAAAATTAAATTCATGCATATTTAGTGTTTTCTTATAATACGAAATAGCTTTGTTTGTACCGTATATGATTGGCGTAAAAGATGCAAGAATTCTGTTGTCGCGTAACGCTTTTAGAATTACCTCAGGACCAATACCGTTTATCTCTCCGACTGTAATGCCAACAACTGGGATTTTCTCTATTTTATCTGTCATTTTTTGTAGTGTAATTTAACAAATTGATAAAGCAATCTTACTCCGCTACCCGTGCCGCCAACTCCTTTGTAATTTTCTTTTGAGTCGAGCCACGTAGGCCCAGCAACGTCCATATGAATATAGGGTGCATTAACAAACGTTTCTAAAAATTTACCTGCAGAAATCATCCCCGCATTTGCTGTCCCAATATTCTTTAAATCGGCTATTTTTGAGAGCATGTGCTTTTTATAATCATCCCAAAACGGAAATCTTACCACGCGCTCGTGTACAATTCTTCCCGACTTTTCAAGACTTTCAAAATACTTGTCTTTCGCATTACCCATGACAATACTCGCTTCGGTGCCGATTGCTCTTACAGCCGCACCGGTTAATGTTGCCGCGTCAATTACTAATTCAGGGTCAAATTTGTCCGCATAACTCAATGCATCAGCAAGAATCATTCTTCCTTCAGCGTCTGTATTCAGTACTTCTACCGTGGAACCGTTAAACATTGTAATTACATCACCCGGGGTGTATGCGTTCATTCCTGGACGATTATCTGTTGCTGGAACTAATACAATCATGTGTACATTTGATTTCTGTAAAGCTGCTAAATAAATTGCTCCAATAACTGCGGCTGCGCCAGCCATATCGCTTTTCATGGTGTCCATTGATCCAGGAGTAGGTTTTAAACTTAAACCGCCAGTATCATACACAACGCCTTTTCCCACCAGCACTAATGGTTGCTTGTTAATCGGTTTTCTCGGCTTATACTCTGCTATGGTAAAGGTTGGTGGGTCAATAGAGCCTCTATTAACCGCCAGTAATCCTCCCATTTTCAACGATACTATTTGAGCCTTTTGCAGCACTTGTACAGAAAATTTGGCCTCTTCGCCCAATTTCACTACCTCATCCGCAAGTTGAGTGGCATTTAAATGAGAAACCGGAGTGTTAACAACGTTTCTTGCCCAATAAACAGCCTTAATGATATTGTTAAGTTCGTTTATTAGTTGATCTCCAATTTCTTCATTAAGAAAAATAGTCGAAAGGTTGTTTTTACTAGGTTTACTAAAATGTTGCAAAAATTGATAATTTGCCAATGCAATCCCTTCAGCTAAAACTAATGCTCTTTCCTCTTTCGCGTGAATTTGAATTTCCGAAAACTCCTTTGCCACCAAATTGACGAGTTCTGCACCAATAATTCTTAATTCCTCATCGTTGTCTGTATTGTGAATGACGATTGAATATGAATCCACACTTTTAAGGTAATCCCAAGAACCAGCTTTTTTTTCTTGAAGTTTTGCTACTAAATTCGATATCCCTTCCGGAAGATTTTTATTCTTTGATTTTCCAATAATCCAAACTTGAACTTTGGCTGTATCTGATAGTGTTGACTTTCGAATCTGTGTCATCGTTATTTTTTAACAAAGATAGTAAAACCAACACAACACATTTTTTTAACTCCTCGTTTCTAGAAACTTTGTGATTAACCGATGTAATGGAATATCCAACAGGTCATCTAATCCAATCCATTTAGCATCAGAAAATAAATCGTTTTTGCCGTTGAAAGTTTCTATAAAAGTTGCGAAAATATGCTGATGAGATAAAACATGCTTAAGAGATTTTTGAGCATATTTCCTATTGTCGTTCAAGTAGATATCCTTTTCCTCTTTGGATTTAAAT
>DORI01000163.1 GCA_003512365.1 Crocinitomicaceae bacterium
AGAAGGTGAGAAAAGGTATAGAGATGAATCTGACGCTTATTTAATATACAAAAACGGTAAGTTAGAAACTGTACTTACTGAATCGGGAAAAAAAGATGTGCTTAACCTACTTAGTGATATTGCAGCTGCACAAGCTGTATGCAGCGAAGCAGGGCTTAAAGGATGTACGGATCCACAGAGTTTAACCTATAATCCTAATGCTATTTTTGATGATGGTTCCTGCGAGTATCCACCATGTGGATTTGAAATTAATCCAAACTTTAATCCTAAAAGACCAGTAGGGGAATGCAACCAAAAATATATTAAAATCGCTAAAACGGAGGATAAAGATAAAAAAGAAGAGGGTTGTACGAACTGCGATTTAATTGAAAAATTATCAAAGGCAAATGCCAATATCAACATTAATTTGGACGTCAACGGTTCGGACCAGAAAGGTGGAAAAAGCAACAATACCGATGCTAAAGAAGGAACAAAGGCAACGAACGCTAAAGGAACAAAAGCAGCGGAAAATCAAGGAAATGGAAAAGGTACCGTCAAAGGTAATACAGGAGAAAAGAAAAAATTAATCAAAATCAACTAATTACTCTAAAAAAAAATAGTATGAAAAAATATATAGTTATCCCAAGTTTAATGCTTTATGGTTTATTGTCCTGCAAATCGAAACAAGTTGCAGAACCCGCCCCGAAAAAGCTAATTAATAATTACGCTACTACGACTGCGAATATCGTTAAGCTGGAGGCCGGTATGATGCTTAGCGAAGTAAATCAAACCTTGAATTGTGAACCCACTGACTTTTACTCCAATGTGGTCAACAACGAAAAAATCGTTATTTATAAATATAGGAAGAATTACCAATCAGTTCCTGTAAAACAAAAGGACCAAGAAAAGTACCTGCGTGGAGGCAAGCCTATTTATATGGATGAAAGCAGTCTGTACGTCGTTTTTGATTCTAAATCGAATGAAATGAAATATTACATTACAGATTCAGGAAGAAAAGCAGGAAAAAATGAAATCAATACCGCTTGGAAATTAAAACTCAAGAAACAATAATACCAACACTTTTATTAATTAGAAGGGAGGAATCTCCCTTTTTTTTGACGCTTATGAAACAAATTTACTTAACTTTTATCACACTATTCTCAATACAATTAGCTTATAGTCAAGCATTTGTACAAGGAGGATCTATAATGTATGGTAGAGGACGCGAAAAAGAAGATTCGTTGAATCCAACCTTCAGTGCCACGAATTTTAATTACTTTGCAAAGCTTAAACTGACTAAGAGGTTTTATTTAAAATCTAATTTGGGTATCGCTAGATATGTATCAAAAACAGAAGTTTATCCGCAATTGACAGTGATTAATAACCAACTCAACAATTTTGAAACTTTAACTTATGATGCGTTTTCAAAAGCAACTTTTACACCCTTGACCCTTGGAGTAGGCATTGATTTGAAACTTAAGAACCTCGCTATCGGGTTTAATCTACAGCAGGGCTTTGGATTTCGTCGTTCAAACTTTGAACGTTGGAAATCAAAAGTTGAAAGGGAGACTTTTACAAATAGTTCAGGAATTACCGACAACAAATACAATGTTTTAATCTATAATAATCCAAAAAATATCTATGCCAATGCGTTTTCTTACTCTATCGATATTGAATACTCCTTTAAACGAATGGGTATTAAATACAGTTATCTCGTAGCTAGCGATAAACCCATTTCTCAGTTCGGCATTACGTATAGTTTAAAATACGATTGGAAAACTGTAAGCGAATAAAATAATCAAAAAAAAGGGGGCAAAAATCTGCCCCCTTTTTATTAGCTATGCTTTCCCGCTACTCTTTTCTTTTAATAACAATATTCAGCGCCCACATATGCTTCAAGAATCGTCCAATTGCGGCAATTACATCCAACAACCAAATCACCAAATTATTTAGGAAGAAATAAAGGACTTCTTTGGCAGCTTTAAGCCCAATCACAGAAACGTAATTTGCAAACAGTGGAATAATATAAAACTCCACTACGTTTCCTGATGCCTCACCTTCTACGAAGTAGATGTAGCTTAGTAATAAAAAACCAAGTGGCCAAGTCAATAAAATTAATGCATCAATTAAAAATTTAATTATGTACATAAAATAAAAAGAATGCAAAGGATAAATCTTATCTCCTTCAGCGTATTTCAAGGTTTTATTTTCCCAAATGAGGCTTAACCTTGTTGCCGCCTTACCCCAAATTTGAAAAGGTAAAATAAAGGGGATGTATAAAAAAAGATAATAAAGCGCCGCAATGATAGCACTTCCAACATGTTTACCAAAATTAAAATCTTCCGTCAATTCGTCTTTCACAGTTACATTGTTTTCCATAATAAAGTAGTTTAAAGTTTCTCGAATATATATATTTTTTTTAAAATCAAAACTTTTTATTCAAAACATTGTTTATCTGAACCTATTCATTAACTTTTAAATTCAATCTGCGGTAAGGGCAGTATGCACCTTTTCATAAAAATACTATTGACTATCTTTGTCAACTAAATACGGCTTATGACCACTAAAGTACGCGTACGCTTCGCCCCTTCCCCCACCGGTCCCTTACATATGGGAGGTGTTCGCACCGCATTGTACAATTACCTTTTTGCTAAAAAGCTCCAAGGAACTTTTATCCTGCGCATTGAAGATACGGACCAAACGCGCTTCGTTCCAGGGGCTCAGGAGTACATTGTAGATGCCCTAAAGTGGTGTGGAATTATGCCATCAGAAGGCCCTAACATTGGAGGAGATTTTGGGCCTTATGTGCAATCTGAACGCCAAGCTATGTACCAACCCTATGCGGAACAACTGGTTGCCGAAGATAAAGCCTACTATGCCTTTGATACGGCCGAGGATTTAGATCGCATGCGCGATCAAGCAAAGGAAATGGGAATGCCCAACTGGCAATACAACAGTGTTACGCGAGCTACCATGAAAAACGCGCTTTCGTTGCCGCAGACGGAAGTAGCGCAGCGAATCGCCAACGGCGAACCGTATGTAATCCGAATGAAAATGCCTCGAAACGAAGAGGTACGGTTTCACGACCTCATTCGCGGTTGGGTGGTGGTGAATACCAACAACCTGGATGATAAAGTCTTGTTCAAAAGCGACGGAATGCCTACGTACCACTTGGCAAATGTCGTGGATGATTACACCATGCAAATTTCACACGTAATTCGAGGAGAAGAATGGTTGCCCTCTGCTCCGTTGCATGTATTACTTTATCAGGCGTTTGGGTGGGACGCTCCGGAATTTGCCCATTTACCCCTCTTGTTGAGACCTGACGGCAATGGAAAACTCTCCAAGCGCGATGGGGACCGTTTGGGTTTTCCCGTATTCCCCACCAATTGGACCACCGCTGGAGGCGAATTATACTCGGGTTATCGCGAAAAAGGATACTTACCTGAGGCCTTCATTAATATGTTGGCTTTATTGGGATGGAACCCAGGTACGCCTCAGGAGATTTTCACCTTAGACGAGTTAGTAGAAGCCTTTTCTTTAGAAAGAGTTTCTAAATCAGGAGCAAAATTCGATCCCGAAAAAACGAAGTGGTTTCAACAAAGTTGGTTAAGAATGCAAGCTGATGCAGACATCGCCAAGGGATTGAAAGCAACAAATCCTACCCTAAACATTTCTGATTCCGCTTTGGAAACCTTGGTGGGATTGATGAAGGAACGCGCCACCTTTGCAGAAGATATTTTAACCGATGGGGCTTATTTCTTAGCTAATCCAAGTGCATTTGATACGGAAACGATTCGTAAAAAATGGAAATCAGAAACTACAGGTTATATGAATGAATGGCTGGATCGTTTATCGGGGATTTCGGAGTTTAACTCAGCGAACATCGAAGCTGCTTTCAAGGGATATTTGGAAGAGAAAGGATTGGGTATAGGTGCGGTTTTGCTCCCTTATCGCCTTTCCGTTACAGGTGTGGGGGCTGGACCTGGGATGTTCGAGATCAGTGCGTTTCTGGGAAAAGAGGAAGTTTTGCACCGCATGAAAACGAACCTTCCCACCATTGAAGCCATGCTGCATGAAGCATAAGATACATGTTCATGGAATTCGTTGCTATGCCTATCATGGATGTATGGAGGAGGAGGCACGCATTGGCGGACATTACACGGTAGATGTAACGATTGACACCGACTTTTCAAAAGCCGCATCCAGCGATGAATTGATCGACACCGTGGATTATTGTGCGGTTCAGCAAATTGTGGCCGAAGAAATGGCCATCCGTTCTAAATTAATTGAGCACGTGGGACAACGCATTTTCAGCAGAATAAAAACAGAATTGAGTGGAATTGAAGGTCTTCGAATTGAAATACACAAGCATTCCCCACCTATTGATGGGGATACAAGAGAAGTGTCAATTTTAATTGAGGGGTAACCAATGTAAAATAGCTATTAAATGAATCCTGAAGATAAAGGTAAATTAATTGATTGTCCAAGGTGTCTTGGTAAAGGTCATGTAGACAAACAAGATGTTATTCGGCTTCGTAGAATATTCTTTTGGACGCCAGGTCCGCATTGTGCCTTTTGCAACGGATTAAAACGTGTAGAATTGTCTTTCGCTTCACGGTTCAACGCAGATGATTGGTTTATTACTTCTGATCTTTCGTTAGAAATGTATCAAAAATACATTGATAAGGACCCTGAGCTGTTGGCTCAATTGGAAGGTCAAGAGCACTACATCCAAAGCATTAGTCAGTTAATTATTCAATATCATTATCGGCTAAAGTTATCTAAAGAGGATACTCGAAAAATCATTCTTGATTCATTTGGCCCGAACAATGAGGAATTAAACAATACGATAACTGCTTTATTTGAACAAGCTGATTTCTATATCGGAGAATTTTAAGGTAACCTTTAATTATGGACGAAAAAATGGCTA